>JBBSBN010000038.1:0-6005 GCA_038251205.1 Candidatus Saccharimonadia bacterium
GTCACGATTTTGGTGTTGCCGTTATTATTCTAACTTTGATTATCCGGCTTGCACTCTGGCCAGTGGTTGGTCGCCAACTGCGTTCACAAAAGAAACTTCAAGATCTCCAGCCGGAGATATCGAAAGTCAAAGCTGCCGCCAAGGGGGATAAGCAAAAAGAAAACCAACTAATGATGGAGCTCTATAAGGAGAAAGAGATTAACCCGCTCTCATCTTGCCTGCCCTTGATCGTCCAGCTTCCATTTTTGATTGGACTCTTCTCAGTGTTCAAGCACGCTTCTTCAAACTTTGCTTCAATCTGGCCACATCTCTATGAGCCTGTCAAAAACATGAGCTATGTCAAAGAGCTTGCTGCCCACCCATCGCTTTTCCAGCCAACCCTGTTTGGTCTCTCGATGGCTAAGCCAAACATTATTCTTGCGGTATTGGCTGGGCTTTTGCAATTCGTCCAGGCCAAGATGCTGACACCCAAAAAGATAGACAAGAAAGATAAACAAGCTCAGATGGCAAATATGATGACGTTCTTATTCCCCTTTATTACCGTCGTGATTGCCATTCGCTTGCCTGCAGCCCTAGCGCTGTATTGGACAACTACTACTCTTGTAAGCATTGGTCAGCAGTGGATTATAATGCGCAGTGAAACTGAAAAGATGGAAGAAGTAAAGGTTACCAAGCGAGTTAAAAAATGACCGACCAGACCGCCCAGGTTAGCAGCGAAGCGGTTCAGGTCAGTCGAGAATTATTAGAGCGATTGCTTGAGCTACTTGGAGTGGCCGCCGAGATTACTGAAGAAGAGATTGCTGGCGAGCCATCACTGCAAGTCGAGACAAGCGACCAAGCCCTGCTTATTGGTCGTGGCGGCGAGAACTTGCGAGCACTGCAGTACATCGTGCATCAAATGGTCAAACGTCGACTCGGTGACACGCCAATGGTAACGGTGGACGTGGCTGGATATCGCCGGGCTCGCTTACGGCAGCTCGATGTCATGGTGGGTCTTGCCCGCGCTCAAGCCCTCTCCGAAACGCAACCCGTTACCCTTGCCCCTATGAACGCCTATGAACGCCGCTATATTCATTCTATTTTGTCGGATGACAATGAGCTTACCAGTGAAAGTACTGGCCTGGAGCCAGATCGTCGCGTTGTCATACGACGAGCCGCGTCCTAAGTATTTATCTGCATTCTAATCAGAGATAGGGAAGTCGAGTGAGCTGCGATAGTAGCTCGTAAAGGTATCAGTTTTTGACAACTGACCATTAACCATGACATCACGATAAAACACGGTTTTCGATGGTTTGGTGGCATCGTTTGTGCCGCTGATAAAGGTAGGCCCGCGCAGCTGACCCGATTTTGTTTTCGTACCATAGAGGGCAAACTTGAGCGTGGTTCCGGAGAGCGTGGTTTGGATTAAGATATAATGACCAGTATCATTTTTAATCTTAAGATCAGTACCGGGGTAGAAAATTGCTGCATCAACCCCTGGCACACCAAAGGGCGCGGTGTAGAAATTAACTGCAAAGCTATGTGGATGCCGCTCTACAATTGGCAGACCAGCCAGCAGCGAAGCTCGGAATAAAGTACTCGAGACCTGACACATACCACCCCCATACTGATTTTCCTCGCGATCATTCAGTATAACGAGCCCCGGTAAGTAGCCTTGCTCCGGCCCGACTGGCCCCATCTGGGCTCCAAAACTAAAAGTTGTATCTGGTTTTATAAGGACACCCTGAAAACGAGCGGCCCCAACCCTGATATTAGTAAGCCGATTATGAGAAGAGCCGGGAAATGTAGTGACGCCCTCAGCCAAAAGATCTGTAATGCCAAGCTGGCTAATCGTATCATCGCGGACAGTGGCCTTACTTGTGCTGACTGCTAGAGTGGCGTTTCGGGTATCAGCACCGGACGGCTTGGCAGAAGCTACTTCGACAATCTTTTTTATTGAGGCATCAACGTTAAGAGTGACTCCATCACGAGCCTGGGCAAAGATGGTTGCTCTCCCGTCACTGATAGATAATTGGGCATCAACTGCTTCAACATTTAGCTGGGCGGCAATATCATTCAGATAAGCCCGGATGGCGGCTTGATTCATCTGTAGCTTTGGTGCGGGACTCACCGTGTAATAGTGGCCAATCCAATCATTAGTGGTGGCGAGCTTACGTCCATCATCAAGCCCAATCCAATTCGAAATTTGTCGCTGATCTATGGTCCAGCTTTTTTTGTCGTAACTAATCACGATTGGTGTACTAACATAGGCTTGAGCTTGAGGAAGCAGCTGGCTGATCTGACTGGCTTGGACCGGTGCCGCGAGATCTGCCTGGGGGACTGCCATAGCTCGAGAAGTTAAGCTCGATAGCTGCTGGGTCACACTTGCTTCGAAGCTCGCAATATCCACTCGATGTCCATTCTGAGCCGGATCAAGCTGAATCGAGCCAGCTTGATAGCTGAAACCCGCTCCTTGCAAAGGGCTGGCAAGGGCTTGGTTGACGGCCAAGTACAAATCTGCAAAAGCACTCGGACTATAGCTTAATCTGCTAATATCCTCGCCTCGCCCAATCATGTATGCCATCTGGTCTTTTATCTGATCGAAGATATTTCCCGACCGACCCACCTTAAGGGCTGCATCGACACTTCCCGCTACATCATAATTAGCCCCTAGGCTTTTTGGACTATAGCTAATAGATTTATTGCTCGAAGTGTCAGCTTCGACCAGAACTGTAGCCTGGCTGTATTTCTTTGTTTCTTGATTTAGCAAGCTGACTGCTTGACTGCGGTCCAGACCGCCCAGGTAGAGACCATAGCCGCTTACACCGGGGTATATTCGTCCTTGATAGCTAACGCGCAGCACCACAAGCGTTGCAATGATGAGCACGGCAGCAGACCCTGCTACAAAGCCCAGCTTCGTAGCTCGGCTAAAACGTCGAGCAGGTGGAAGCTTAATCTCATCTGGACGTTCAGACTGGTCTTTCGGGGCGCTACTAGCTTGAGCGCGGCGTAGGGCTTGGTCTTGTTTGGACTTCACAGAAGGAGATTGGGCTTTTGGTCTAGATTGAGAGCTGGATTTGCGAGCTGCCATGATGCCTATTGTTTAGGATATTTATAACTACTTTAATTATACCGGATAACCCCTTATAAACTAGCCAAAACTGGGCTAAGTCAGTACTATGGTGCTATGAGAGATCTGTGGGAGGCTGCCCAAATAGCTGAGAAATCTGCCTGGGTTGGATTGTGGCAACCAGCTAGCTCGCCCGCTCGGGATGGACTGGCTCAAAGTGAAGCAGCCAAGGGGGATTTTATATTTGAGCAAATGGCCGAGCACTTTAAGATTAACCCTGCTCTTGATTGGCAGAAGCGTAGAATACTCGACGTTGGCTGCGGCCCAGTTAGCTGTATTGCTCGACATAGACTGGGTCAGCGCCGGGCCGGTGTTGACCCGTTGCGATATCCAAGCTGGGTATATGAAGCATATGAAGCAGCCCAATTTAAAGTAGCGCAGGTGCCATTTGAAGATTTTGCGACACGGCAACGATTCGATGTGCTGACGTTCTACAATGCCCTTCAGCATTTTGATGATTTGAGTGCAGTAGCAAAAGTTTGTCACCAAGTGCTCGCCCCCGGCGGAGTCGTGTATCTATCGGAGTATGTGCATGTGCCAACAGATGAAGCTCATCTGCATGAGCTGAGTAAGGATTTGCTCGATAGTAAATTCGGTGAAGCTGGTTTTAAGATGGACTCCGCTGTAGAACTCGTCCGCCTTGCTGGGTTAGTAGAAATGCCGGGTGGAGTTCCGATTGAGCTGTATATGGGGCGAGCTAGCCTTGATTGAGTTGCCCCGCGTGCTATAATAGTAGACAGATGGAGCCCTGATGAAGAAAAAAAAGCAACGTCAATATATTGCTGTTCTCGTAACTGTTGTAGCCCTCCTCATTCTCGGAGGGGTTTTTGTCTTTGCAAATCATAAAACGACCAAAACAGCTCAGAAGACTGCCACCGAGCAGGCTGCTCAGAACGCTGACGATGCAAGCCAGCCGCGCGATAGCGCTACTACTCCGCCAGCTGACAACAAAACGGCCACCGGCTCAAATCCCGGGGGAGTTGGTAAACCAACCCTTAATAAGAGTAGCGGAAATGGCCCTGATCACATGGTTCCAGCAGGAGCAGTTATAAATTTCATCTGCAATAGCACCGTGGGGACAACCTGCGATATAGTGCTTACCAACCAGGGTAATACTGTCAAACTGGGTGCCAAAGCAGTGGCTAGTACATATGGCCAAGCAACCTATGCTAGCTGGGATTGGACAAGTACTGCCGGCAATTGGACCATAGTTGCCCGGGCCAGCAATGGTAGCGCAACAAGCGATTCGGATAGCCAAGAGTTAAGGGTACAATAGGATGAATATGAGGGTGTGTACAAAAATTTTATTCAAGATATCAGCTACCGCTGCGTTCAGTTTAGTAATTGGACTAATTTTTTGTTCAAAAGCATTGGCCGCTACAGACAGTAGATTGATCGATGATCAAGTGTTTGATAATAACGGCACGATGTCAGCAGGTGATATTCAAGGCTTCTTAAATCAGTTTCCTAGTAGTTGCCTTAAAAACTACTCCGACTCAATGCCTGACGCAAATCGAGAGAATTCCTACTTTAGTTACTCCGGTAGTGGCTCTGCTGCTCAAATTATCCGGCGGGTAGCAGATGTATATGGAGTAAACCCCCGCGTCATTCTGACCAAGCTTCAGCAGGAGCAGTCGCTGGTGACCGGAAATGCTGGTTGTTCGGGATGGCGCTATACCGGAGCCATGGGTTTCAACTGTCCTGAAGGCACAAGCTGCCCGGCTAATTCGGCAAACGCCGGCTTTGCACGCCAGGTTACTCGGGGTATGTGGCTTATTAAGATGTCCAAAGAGCGCGCTAATGGCAATATGAGTTGGATGGTGCCTGATGATGCCTCCTGGTATTACGGGGGTCCGATGACGCAAGGCAACCGCAAGCGGTGTGGCAGCTGTGCCACTGTCTACTATGATGGCTATTGGAATGGTGTGTATCTGCAGACAGGTGCGACGGCTTCGCTCTACAACTATACTCCTCATGTGCCGTCTAGCTTTGACAATATTTTTGAGAGTTGGTGGGGCACCACCTGGGCAGATTCTGTGGGATATTATGGGCAATCGAGTTATCCTTCATTACTCCCTGGCCAATCAGCTTCAGGATATATCATGTACAAGAATAATGGCGCCCAGACTTGGTATGACGACACTGGCTTATCAGGTGCAGCAGACGGTACACTACCCGTCCACTTGGCTACCAGCAATCCTATCAATCGAAACAGTCCATTCGGCTCTGGCTGGGGAGCAAACCACAACCGTCCGGGTACAAATTTCACAGCGGTATATGAGGCAAACGGCACCACACTGGCCGGTAATCAGCACGCTGCCACTCCTGGGCAAATAATAAAGTTTGGGTTTACGTTCAATGTGCCTACTGGACAACCACCGGGAGTGTATCGCGAATTCTTCCGCCCGATCATGGAGGGGAGTCCTGATGGTAATCTGAATGATCCCGGAGTTTATCTCGATGTCACTGTCCAAGCCTACAATTACACGGCACAGTTTTACTCCCAGTCCAGCTACCCGTCGCTGCTTCCAGGACAGTCAGCTTCAGGATATCTGATGTACAAGAATGCTGGCAATCAGAGCTGGTACGATGATGATAGCTTATCCGGAGCCCCGTCAGGTAGTCTGCCGATGCATCTTGCAACCAATGCACCTATAAACCGAAGTAGCACCTTTGGCTCGGCTTGGGGTGTGAATCGTAACCGACCTGGATTAAACTTTACGGCAGTCTATCTGTCGGACGGTACAACGCTTGCGGGCAATCAAGATGTGGTGGCACCTGGACAGATTGCAAAATATAGCTTTACATTCAATGTTCCATCTAACGCGTCAATCAGTACATACCGAGAGTACTTCCGGCCAATACTCGAAGGTAGCTCTGATGGCGGTACCTCTGA
>JBBSBN010000039.1:0-5896 GCA_038251205.1 Candidatus Saccharimonadia bacterium
CAAAGAAAATGTTGCTATCCAGCAAGAAAGCCAAACGCTTGCCACGATTAGCTTCCAGAATTTATTTCGCCTCTATCCAAAGCTAGCTGGCATGACAGGTACAGCTGTTACAGAAGCAGAAGAGTTTTCTAAGATTTATGAGCTTGAAGTAGTTACGGTCCCCACCCACTTGCCTATGGTAAGAGATGATCTGAAGGATCGAGTCTATAAGACGGAAGCAGGCAAATTTGCAGCCGTTGCTGACGAGGTAGCCGAACGACATGGGCGCGGCCAGCCTATCTTGCTCGGTACAGCATCTATCGAGAAAAACGAAATTTTATCAGAACAGCTGCACAAGGCAAAAATCCCGCATGAGTTACTAAATGCTAAAAACAATGAACGTGAGGCAGAAATTGTAGCACGTGCTGGCGAGCAAGGTGCTGTTACTCTAGCTACCAATATTGCTGGTCGCGGAACGGACATTGTCTTAGGAGAAGGTGTGTCTGAGTTAGGGGGGTTGTATGTTCTGGGTACTGAACGCCATGAGTCTCGCCGAATCGACAATCAGCTCCGAGGTCGAGCCGGCCGTCAGGGTGATCCTGGCTCATCGCAATTCTTTGTCAGCCTTGAAGATGATTTAATGCGTATCTTTGGTTCGGATAGAATTGCTGGGCTGATGGGCACGCTTGGTATCCATGAGAAAACTCCAATTGAGAACCGTATGGTGAGCCGGGCACTTGAGTCGGCTCAGAAAAAAGTCGAGGGTCACAACTTCGATATTCGCAAGCATTTAGTTGAATATGATGATGTGATGAATAATCATCGTGAGATTATCTACTCTCGTCGTCGCCAATACCTCTCAGGCAAGCATTTACGCGAGCCAATTCTTGAGTCTGTTTATACTCAGCTAGACGGGTTGGTTCGAGCCCAGCTTGCAGCGTCTGATAGCCAGGGTGGCGGTCTCTCACTCGAGGCGCTAAGTGAGGCAGTTGGCTCGATCATGCCACTTGAGCCCGACTGGCAAGACAAGGTTAAAAGCCAGACGCCAGAAGTACTGACCAAATATCTTCAAGAAACCGCTGAAGCACTGTATGAGTCTCGGGAGGCAGAGTTTGGCGAAGAGGCTATGTGCATCATGGAGCGACTCGTTTGCTTGAAAGTAATCGATAGCTTATGGCTAGAACACTTAGAAGCCATGGACTACTTGCGTGATGGGATAAATCTGCGAGGTTACGGTCAGCGCGATCCTTTGGTTGAATACAAATCCGAGGCTTATAAAATGTTTAATGCCCTGCTTCGCCGAATCGACAATGATATTGCGACCACTATTTTCAAAGTCTCTATTACTCGCGAAGAAGCAACTGAGCCAGTTGAGACTGAGATTACTGCCGCCGCGCGCAATATTAGCTCACCAAGAGATACTGGAGATACTTCTAGTAGCTCTAGTGGGAATCGAGCAGCTCGTCGAGCAGCAGCTCGCAGCGCTCGTAAGCAAGGCGGAATTCGATGACAAAAGTACTCTTCATTCTGGTGGTCATAATTCTTGTAGTTGGAAGTATTTTTTTGGTTACCAAAATATTTAAAACTCCTGCAAAAAATGCTGATTCTAGTACAACAGCCCAATCTAACTCAAGTAGCACCAAAGGTGCCAATATTGATGTAAGCGAGGGCTTACAACAGCAAGATACTAAGGTTGGAGCCGGAGCTAGCGCAAAATCTGGCAATATTCTCCATGTCACCTATACGGGCACATTAGAGGATGGTACTGTGTTTGATAGTAATACTGGTAAAGCCCCTTTCTCTTTCAATCTTGGCTCGGGTGAGGTTATCAAGGGTTGGGATATGGGCTTTGTCGGAATGAAGGTGGGGGGAGTTCGAAAGCTCACCATCCCACCTGCATTGGGCTATGGCGATCAGGCAAATGCCAAAATCCCCGCCAACTCGACCTTACTCTTTACTGTTGAGCTGAACGCGATAAACTAGATGATCAAACCTGGGCGCAATCTTATGACTTCAAACCAACAACATGTTGCAATTGTGGGCTTTGGCGTTGAAGGTCAGTCAGCTGCACGCTACTATCTGGAACAAGGGAGCCAGGTGACAGTCTTAGACATGCAAAAGCACGCCGTCATCCCACCCCAATATCATAAAGTGCTCGGAGAAGATTATCTCGATAGTTTGGAAAGATTTGATCTCATCGTACGATCACCAATCATGCACCCCTACAAGCTTGCTGCAAAACTCAAGCAGCCGGTGCCGATTACTAGCTCAGTAATTGAGTTTTTTGATCACTGTCCAGCTCAAGTTATTGGGGTAACAGGTACTAAGGGTAAAAGCACCACGGCCTCACTAATAGCGCATATGCTAGAAACGGCTGGTAAAAAAACATGGCTGGCTGGTAATATCGGAGTGCCAGTACTTGATATTTTAAAAGATATTAAGTCGTCGGATTGGGTAGTGCTCGAGCTCTCAAGCTTTCAGCTTCAGGATTTGAAGCACAGTCCTCATATTGGTGTGATGCTTCATATCGGAATAGACCACCTAGATTACCACCAAGACGAAAAAGAATATAGAGAAGCGAAAGCGCCCTTGTGGCAGTATCAGTATTCAGACGATATTGCTGTTTATCGAGCCGAAGACCCGTTGCTCGAAGAGATGTTGCGTTTAAGTGCCGCTCAGACCAAAATTCCTTTTTGCTCTGATCACGCTCTTTCCAGAGGTGCATATATAGCCGATGGGGCAGTTTACTACGATGAACACAAAATCTGTAAAATTTCCGATGTACCACTACTTGGTGCACACAATCTAGAGAATATTTGCGCAGCAGTGGCGGCTTGTTATGACATTATTCATGACACCGACATACTTGAGCGAGCTATCAAAACATTTAAAAGCTTGCCCCACCGCTTGCAACCAATAGCCGAGATTGATGGCGTGCAATATATAGATGACTCAATCTCAACGAATCCGGACACTGCCATCGCCGCCTTAAAGACATTCCCAGAACCTAAAGTGGTAATTTTGGGGGGAAGTGACAAAGGTCTCAACTTTACTGACTTAGCAACTGAAATTACTCGAAGCAATGTTAAATATATAATTATCATGGGCTCGACAGCCAATAAGATAGTTGAAAGTTTGAAGAAAGTAAGATTTAGTGACTTCCAGGTTGGACCGGATGACATGCATGAGGTGGTTAAGATATCGTCCCAGAAAGCCGAACCCGGAAATATTGTGTTACTCAGCCCAGGTTGTGCGAGTTTTGGTTTGTTTCGGAACTATAAAGATCGTGGTGAACAGTTCAGTGCTGCAGTCAAATCGATTGCATAGCATAAGCATAACTTCTATAATAAGATTAAATATAAAATCATGGATTAATACATGGACTCTTCAGATCAATTAGTAGCTGCACTAAAAGATTCAGGTGACCCAATTGACGAGTTTGCTACTCGATTGTTGCAAGATCGTGGTGTAACCGAAACGCTCACGAGCGATACTTTAGCTCAAATGCATAGTGATTTAGTACAACGCTTAGAGAAATTAACTCATAAAGTGGCTGTTGAAGCCTTAAATGATCAAGCATTAGAAGAATTGGAACAAAAACTTGATGCCAATATTAGTCCACCAGAAATGCAACAATTCTTCCGTGACAATATCCCTGACTTATCAACTCGACTCGCAAAGGCCTATTACGAATTTAGGATTTTGTACCTAGGAGCAACCTAGCGTGAATGAAGGGCTAAGTGAGCCACAGGTAGACGAAGGTAGTATTTCCGGATCGCAAGATGCGTATAGTCATCTTGATTCAGGTTCAGCTGCCATGCATGCCGAGCTAGATGGTATAGAAAGTAAAAAAGCTGAAGCTACTGACGAAACCCCAGATGTATCGCGTGCTCCAGGCGAAACAGATCTCACTACAGAGCCAGACGAGGTTGAAACCAGTAGTCCATCTACTAACCCCTTTGAGGAAGCGCTCACATCCCAGCCGTATAATGAGACTGCCATCAATACTTCGTCCACGGTTGCTACGCCAGTTCGAGTGAAGGTTTCGCCCACCTCTATACCACCAACCTCCATCCCTACGGTACCTGCAGCTAAACCGGATTCAACACCGAGCGGTAAAGGTACTACAAATGAAGATTCTGACGTGCCTGAGTATGCAGGAAGCGATGCTCAGCTTATGGATCAACCAACGACAATCGAAACACCAAGTTTTGTGCCTGGGCAAAAGGTTTGTCAAGTACCCCATTCTTCGGACACTTTTGTCTTCAACTAGCGTTTAGCCAGTTGGGATTGTTTAGCCAGGTACTGCTTAGGTGCCATGCGTAGTGCTAAATGTATCCGGTAGGTATTGTAGATGTAGAGTTGCAAGTGAATGGCTTCAATGAGCTGGCCAATGGTCTCAAACCTAACTGGATCACCCAAGTCAATCTTGAAGCCGTTGTAGAAGCTTTCTTGGTAGCCGTTCTGCCAGGGGTTAGCTTTGGCAGAATAGGATAGCTCAATGCCACAGTTAGTAGCCAGTTCTCGGTAAGCCTGAGATAGGTACTCACTACCACGGTCAGAGTGGAGTATCCTCGGGCGGCCATGCTGTTCTAAGGCATCATATAGGGCCATAGCTACCAGAGCAGTGTCATGGTTCTGGCTCACGTGCCAGCCAACTATCTGACGACTGTACACATCTAGCAGAGTGGCCACATAGATGAACTTGCCCCCATACGGTATATACGTAAAGTCACTGGCCCAAACATCATTAGCAGATATTGGGAAGTAGTTAGCTATGAGGTTCGGTAGTATGGCATCAGCCATACTCGGTGCTTTTACGTACTTCGGCTTTTTGCCTCGCCTACGGTAGGGTTGTATGTCGTAGCGGTGCATGACTCGCAATACCCGTTTCTTGTTAACCCCTAGGTATATGGCTAATCTACGGTGGCCATAGCTAGGATGGAGGTGTAGTACTTTGTAGATGTCCTGGCGGAACTGTTCATCGAGCACGTCTTGTTTGGATTGGTAATACAAGGTTGAGCGGGCTACACCAAGCTGTTTAGCTAACGCTACTCTTGGAATAGATCGCTCACTGGCCATGAGTAGCCTAGCGAGCAGTCTTTTTTTTCTCGTTTTCTAGGAAGAGCGTCAGGTTACCGACTAGCTCCTTGAGCATCTGGTTTTCTTTCTTCAGTTTGGCATAGGCTAGCAGGCTAGGCTGGTTGTGGACCACACCCCTACTTAACCAGTTGTAGATAGTCTTGCCAGAAATACCATGCTCTTCAGCCAGCTTAGCTACTGGTACACCATCTTCCTTGAGCCGCTTTAATATCTGGGCTTTGACATCTGGACGGATGATGTGACGGGACTTGGGCATAGCGTACCTCCATACTTAACTGTTAGGCATTGTTACTATTGTAGACAATACTGTCCAGTTTATTGGGTACAGGCCACCATGCTTATATTGAATCATTGGCGCATCAGCTCGATGAACCAATGGGTGAGGAAGTCAAAGCAGTTATCAGTATAGGAGCTGCGGGTCACCAGGAGGGAGCTAATATTTACCGCACTCTACAGTGGTACTCTGGGCAAGTGGACGCAGAAGGCAATCCCATGCCTCATGGTAGCTATGAAATTCTCCTCTTAGTAAATAAGCCGACTACGGCTGCATGGGATGCGACCAAATCAGAGATCGATCGCTTCAAAGCAGATAACCCTGATATGCCGGTCCAAGCAGTCTATGTTGAATACGAACCCGAACAAGCTCTCCAGGGAAGGGTGGTAAGAGATTTGCATGATATAGCGCTCGAGCGGATAGCGGCTCGAACTACGACTGATGATGTCGCATTGATTAGTAACGACGCAGACTTAATCGGTATAGCACCACAGTATATTAGTGCAGTAACGAATACTATTCTCAATGGTGATGCCGATG
>JBBSBN010000040.1:0-5732 GCA_038251205.1 Candidatus Saccharimonadia bacterium
ATGCAACAGTTTGCTAAAAGCCAATTGGGTCTAATAGCATACTGATCAACTGCTGGTTTTTTGCGTTGCCAGAGCAATAGCAAATAAAGCCAATGAGCCAATAAGCACAAGATGGTAAAGTAGTGTGTGTAGAGACCAGCAGCCATGAGCACCGTATATAATACTAGATAGCGATCACGCTTTGGATCTTGCACCCAATACACCAGTGCGATGGTGGCTCCGAGCAGCCATAATCCGAGAATACCGTACATGCGAACTTCTTGACTGTAGCGTACGGCAATTGGTAGAAGGGCTAAAAATATACCTGCTAATATTGCGGCGCGACGGCTCGCAATCAGTCGGACAAGCCAAACTCCAAGTATAACTACGCCAATCCCTGCCAGTGCACTCATCATGCGCACCGACACAAGTGAATTACCAAATAAGTTTTGCCAACCATGAAGCAGCAAATAATATAGGGGCGGATGGACATCTCGCGCTGAGCCGGCCCAAATCGCATCCGGCGGACGCATGCTTAACATCAAGCTAAATCCTTCGTCATGCCAGACTGACGATTTGGTCAAATCAAAGAAACGCACAGCAGCTGCTAAGACTACAATTGGCAATAGCCAAGGCGCTCGAATCAGCTGAGTGAAGCGACGAAATTTCTCAACATGATGCCTAGGGAATGCTCGACTCATGCACTTACCTCCTTTGCCGACTTGTATTTACCAGTCCATAATCCCCACTTAATACGTACTAGATCTGGTAAGACTTGCATGGCAGCTTTGAGAGCAGAATTGCCACCAATCTTACTACCCTGTACGATATCATGCCAATCTGGCACATCAATCAAGGTAATATCATAATTATATCTCTTTGCCAAGGCGATTGCTTCCATATCAAAGCCCCAGCTAATAACACGCTGTTGTGAAAAGATAGTTTTAGCAGCATCAGAGCGAAAGACCTTAAAACCACATTGAGTGTCGCGCACGCCCGGGGTTAAGACAACTCGAACGAGGATATTGCCAAAGTTTGAGACGAATTTACGGATACCTTTATGAGATTGACTCAGATTACGCACACCGATACCGACCGGGTGATTTGCCTTCATTAGTCCAAACACTTCTTGCATATGCGAGAGTGGAGTGGCAAGATCTGCATCCATAAACATCACATACTCCCCACTGGCTTTAGCAAAACCCAATGCCACTTGCTTGCCTTTGATAAACTCTCCGGCTGGCTTGGGACCGGCTGAGACCAACTTAAGATGTGCAATAGTTTTAAGAATTGACTTAACAACCGCACTGGTGCCATCGGGGCTATCGGCATCAACCACAATAATCTCATAACTCGCCCCATGGGCATGGTTTTGCATATAGTTTGAGAGCAAATGCAAGTTGTGTTTAATACGCGGCTGCTTATCAACCAAAACTGCTTCATTGTAGGTTGGTATGATGATAGATATGTCAGTTGTTGCATTCTTGCTCATCCGCTTGTGGTGTAAACGTAGTATAGCCAGCGACCATCGAGTGGCGAGCTGACTTGAGTGAGCTTGCCCTTAGGAAACTTAGCAGTAAGTACGGCGATAGTTTGTTTATTTGCTTCGTTATTACCCTGATTCATGACAATAATCATTTTCTTCCCACCTTTAATAGGGAGAGCTTCGAGGCTCTTAAAATCAAGAGAAGTATACTCGGTCTTGTCGTGCGTCAGATACTGTATTGTTTTCTGGGTATATGTGCTGCCATCGACATAGTTTGTCACACCAGCTTCTTTGTGGGAATTTAAATATCGTGCGGCCGATACGGCATCTTCACTATAGGCTTCATAAGTGCGTGGATCTTGGGCATAGGCAATAAAGTATTGCTTGTATGATTTAACAGTCGATAAGGCAAGCAATATTATTATTAAATATAAGCCGACTAAGCGGGCAGGGCTATTGATCGGAAAGGTTTTATACCAGCCCTTTAAAATATAATTAATGCCAAGTGCTGCGAGAATACAGGCTGCCGGCAAAGCGCCGAGTGTGCGCAAGCCATGCGGGATACCTTCTGCACTCAGTATTCCGGGTATTAGCATAGCCCCAAAAGCAGCTAGAACTGCAAAGTATTTTGGCCGTTGTAGGTGTGCGATACTGATAATCAATCCAAGCAGGAACATAATGCCAACAAAGGCATCAAGCATAGGCTCACCCGGAGTGTTTTGACGAGCATTCTCATCGCCATGAATATTGAATTCCAACAATGTTTTACTAGCATCAATGTAGAGGGTCTTAAGTGGATTACCGCCGTTTAAGCCCTTATTGAGAAAGCTTGTACCGGATGTACGAGCCAGCGGTGATTCATTGGGATGGCGTACCGTATAGACGCCGAGTGGTGCGAATATAATTGCAAAGATTCCAACGGAGATACCGATATTAGCAAGGTTCTTGCGGATTAAATCTCGACGGAAGATACCGATAAATAATCCGATCACCGCTAATGCAGCTAGAAGAGAATCAAATGCTGTATAGGTATAGCAGCCAAGTCCGAGCACTAATCCTGTAAGAACAAACCAAATTCTGCGACCTGATTTGAAAGCTTTGCCGCCAAAGTACATTACCAGAGCCACCATGAGTGGTGTCATGCTAGCTCGAAAGCTGTCTCGGGTGACGGTAATGCCCCAAACGTTGATAGCAAACACAGCGGCTGCCAAAAGCCCTACCCTACGACCAAACCAATCTTTGGCCCACAGGTAAGTAACAAACACGGCTAGTACTCCAATTGCAGCAGGTGCAACGCGAAGAGCCAGGATAGTATTACCAAGTATGGCTACAAAAATTGCTTGGATATAGAAGAATAAGGCTTCGCGCGGGCCATTGGTGGCATACACAATTCTTAGATCGTGATGTTGTAAAATGCGAAATATATCAAGGCCATTTGCTGCTTCATCAGGATGAAGACCTGGCGGTAAGGTATCAAGTCGATAAAATCGTAAAAATACAGCTACAGCAAGAATAAGCCCGAGAATAATCCAAGGCATGTAGCGTCGAAACGTAGCTGAGCTGGTCGCACTAGGTTTTTTAGTAGCCATTAGATTACACCGTTACTTATCATTGAATACAAATTTTTTGTACAGAATATAGTTATAAAACAATACAACAAAGATTGCTCCCAGTAGTGCCAGATTGCGCTGGTCGAAATCTGCACTAAATGATAAGCCTAGCTTTGAGGTTAGTGAATACAGTGTTTGGGATGGCCATAGCCAAGTTTTGGTAAAAAATGCAATCACAATCGGGCGGATAACATAAATCCCAAATATTGTGATAGCAAAAAATGCCACTACCTTATTCGTGGGGGTATGCTTAGCTTTAAAAGTAAAACGTTGGTTAAAAACAAAGCTATTTATCATTGCAACGGTACCTGAAATAATACCGGCCCATGCTGCTCCCATACCAAGTATGCTGCTCGTCAAGAGATTAAAAATTGCAAAGTCTAGTAATGTATTGAGAATGCCAACCAGACCAAAACGGCCGATCTGCGCTACTTCTGATTTTTTAGGTTGTGCTTTTGCCATCTTGGTTATGCTTTAAACTCAATTATAGCCTGAGGGGCTGGGCATAAGCAAGCTGCTAGTTTTTGGGCCGAGCCTTGTCAATATTGCGAAATAGTGTCTGCTCTCCCTGCCAGTACAATTCAATATCACCTTGTGGTCCATTACGATGTTTTTTAATTAAGATATCGGTAATATTTTTTCGATCGGACTCTTTATTGTAGTAGTCCTCACGGTAGATGAAGATTACCACATCGGCATCCTGCTCGATGCTACCTGATTCTCGCAAGTCAGCCAACTGTGGGATCTGTGGATGACGGCTCTCGACTTGCCGACTTAGCTGTGACAGAGCAATGACCGGCACGTTTAACTCGCGAGCAAGACTTTTGAGGCCTCGCGAAATCTCAGAAATTTCCTGAACACGATTATCGCCAAAGCTGGTCCGACCACTCATGAGCTGCAGATAATCTACTACCAACAAGCCTAGATCATGTTCGGACTGCAAGCGCCGAGCCTTGGTGCGCATCTCCATAACATTTGCCATCGGTGAGTCATCGATAAAGATCGGTGCCTCAGCCAGTACCCCCATAGCTCGATTGAGTTTCTCGAAGTCACGATCTTCCAAGTTGCCAGTTCGCAAACGCCAGTTATCGATGTTTGCCTCGGCACTCAAGAGACGGTCAATAAGCTGTTCCTTGCTCATCTCAAGTGAGAATATACCGACCGGCATGCCTTCTTTGGTGGCTACATGCTGCGCAATGTTGAGTGCGAGTGAGGTCTTACCCATGCCCGGTCGAGCAGCCACAATGATAAGATCGGACTTTTGCATACCTGCCAGTAGATTGTCCAAAGCACCAAAACCAGTCGGGACACCACGAATTTTCTTTTTATCCTTATGGAGGTAATCAAGTCGGTCAAAGCTTTCGGTAAGAACATCGCGAATTGGAGTAAAGTTTTGCTTCAAGTGCTTTTGACTCACTTCAAATAATGTTTTCTCAGCAGTATCAAGTAAGTTGTCGAGCTGGTCAGTGTCATCATAGACCATGTCGGTTATGCGAGTAGAGGCAGTCAGAAGATTTCGCATGGTGGCTTTTTGCCTCACGATCTGAGCGTAATGCACACCATGCGCGGCAGATGGAACACTATTTACTAACTCTGACAGATAGCTTGCGCCACCAATGGTGGCTAACTTCTTTTTCCCCTCAAGATAGTTAGTAAGTGTAACAAGATCAATAGGCTCACGGCGTTCAAAAAGCACTAAAATACCCTGAAAAATTACCGCATGCTTATCGGCATAGAAATCTTCACTGGCGACTAAATCAGCAACATTGATGATGGCATCTTTATCAAGCAGCATTGCTCCAAGTAAACTGCGTTCAGCATCAAGGTTTTGTGGTGGTAAGCGGTCAGCATTCACGATGGCGCGCAAGGCGGTAGAACTTGCGATAGGCTGATTAGTTTGGCGAGTTGCAGCACGTGCCATTAATCAATCACTTCCCCACCAAGAATTTCTAGTGCAGTTGTAACAAGCTCATTGTCTGGATCAATTTTGGCAGTTTTAGCGCGATTAAGCTGACAGACAAGATGAATTGGTCGGTTATAGGCACGGCTCATAACAGTCTCAATGAGCGCTCGGTTGCGCATCTCTTCTACACGGTCTTTGTGGAAGCTAAAGTTAAAACCAAGTGTCAATTTGTTACCTTCAATCTTCGCATCAGCCATATTCATCACGGCATAAAGTGAATTATTTTTGGTCTTTATATAGCTTAATGCCTTGGTGTATTGATCGGCATCAACTGGAGCTACACTTTCTGTAGCGGCTGCTATTTCACTTATGGCGGTAGGTTCGGGCTGAGGTTTAAGTTTTGTCTGAGCTGGTGCCGGCTCTTGCTTGCTCGATTCTATTGGTGGATCAGTAGCAGGTGTATCCTTTATCGCTACTAGGCGGTAGAGGGCCAATTCAATTGGTAGACTATATTGCTGTGTTAATTTGAAATCTTGCAGAGCACGGCTAAAGCTTTCGATGTAGCTCATGGTTTGGGTAGCTGTAAGCTCTAAGTTATCAGACTCAGCATCCGATGCTTCTGATGCAACCCCAGCTACGAGTAGAAAATGATGTCGCAGGCGATCAATAATTTGACTGCTAAGCGTTTGTGGATCAGCTCCCGCATCAAGAATCTTTCTAAGGTTTTGTAATGCAGCCGCTAAATCTACAGCTG
>JBBSBN010000041.1:0-5690 GCA_038251205.1 Candidatus Saccharimonadia bacterium
AGTACAATAAAGGCAAATGAGCCAGTCACAGCCAGTGCTACATTATTGAGACCCACTACCTGAAGTAGGGCGATGCTTAAAAATATCCATAACGCCACATCAATTAGACTTGCGATGACTTCACGCAAACCTTTGGGAAGCTTCGTGAAGGATAGGCTAAATTTGATCAGCCACGATAAGAGCTTAATAATGAGTACGCCAATAAGCAGAGCAATTATCGCCATCGGAATTCGAGGTAAAATCCGATTTATTGTGGTAGTAACTGGCTGTGTGGTTTGATCGAGATGGTAATCAAGATTTAAAAAGCTCATGCTAATCTAATTCTCGCACAAGCAAGGAGAGTTTGCTAGACACCGCAAATAAATTTTATTTTTGGTAGACTTTCCAGAAATAAGTTGCCAACTCGCCTACATTATAATTCGGATTCATAACGTATGGTTTGTTCATAGCCCATGTATTGACTCTTGAGTAAAGTGGAATAATTGGCACATCATCCATCATAACCTTGTTGGCTTGTTGCAACAGAGTGATATGCTTTGTAGAGGCTAAGGTAGCATCAGCCTCATCGACGAGCTTCGTAAGCGTGGGGTTTGCATAAATAGTCGGAGAAAAGATGCCAGAAATAACATCGCTGCTATCAAATAAATCTGTCGCATAGGTGGCGTACCAAAGCTGAGCCTTGCCAGAATCAATGTCAGCAAATAGCAGACTACCATCACTATAAGCTTTAGGAGTAAGTGTTATATTGATTTGTTTGAGCTGACGCACAAGTTCTTCAGAAAGTGGCGTGACAGCTGCAAAATATGCAAAGTTTATCGTCAAACCATTGGGATATCCGGCCTCAGTTAGAAGTTGCTTGGCGTGAGCTATGTTAATTGTCGGGCGCTTAATCGCAGGATTATAGCCAGGTATAGCTTGTGGGACTGCTTGAGTAGCAATAGTAACCTTATCGCGCTGAGCCGCTTTTGCAATTGCTGCAGGATCAACTGCTTCATAGATTGCCTGGCGAACTTTTATGTTCTGCAAGGGACTCTTTTGCACCACATTTATACCTAGATAAGCTACACCAAGATCACCATTCTGGTACTTATAGAGGTGCTTTTGGTCAATTTCTCCTACTCGACTACCTGTAAAGAATCCAGCAATATCAGCTTTATTAGTAGCTACGTCTTTAAGCATATTTGTTTCGGCTACCGTACCATCGCTATCCTCAGGCTCTGGGTAATATACGATATCAAGCGCTCGCGTATATATATGGCCACCATAATAATTATCTTTTGCGACCAAATTAACTTTGTTCTCAGTCGGCGTGGTAGCTGACTTAACACGATATGGACCAGTACCCTTGTCGTAATCTTTGACATTAGCAGCTGCTTTAGAGTCTATGACATAGAGACGAGCCAGGCGATTCAATAGCAGAGCATCTGGTCCATTCGTGACTATCGTCACGGTATGATCATTCGTTGCAGTCGCTGTTTTGATTGTGCTCGCTAGCAGGTCGGTATAGCTATCATTTTTGCGATACTGATCAATGCTGTATACCACATCCGCAGCAGTAAACTTATTACCGTCCTGGAATTTAATAGCTTCATCGGCATTCCCTACTTTATAAGTGGTTTTTAGATTGAATACCCAGGTGCTTTCATTAGGATTATTCCAGCTTTTTGCGAGCAACGGGACAATTTTACCGTCTTCCCCGCGGCCGACTAAGCCCTCGAAGAGTTGCTTATTAACGCTATCACTCACGCCTGCATTCTCATCAGTAGGCGGGAATTGATTGACGGGATTCTCAAATACTGCATCGCGAATCAGTGAGACATCTTGTTTCTCAGCGACTACTACTGTTTTCTCCGTTGTCTTATGGCTCTTGTACCACCAGTAGCCGCCTATGCCGGCTAATATCAGTACTACAATGATAATACCGGTAATCAGTCCAGTTTTTTTACCACCTGGTACTTTATTGCTGGTTGAAACGGGCGCAACAATAGTCCGAGGCGTAGTTGCCGCAGGAGCAACGGAAGCCTGAGGTATTATTGGTTCAGTAGGGTTTTGTTGTTGGGGTGGTAGTGGGGCAGCCATAGTTGGTAGATAAAGTTCTTATGCTAATAGTTGCATAAGCCACTTGGCTCGTCAAGCCCTGCACTACGAATTAAGGGCTTGGCGAATAAGCTCGTTGACTTTACTTGGATTTGCTTGACCCTGCGTTTGCTGCATAACTTGACCAACCAGAAAGCCAACAGCTCGCTCTTTACCAGCTGCAAAGTCAACTTTAGCTTGTGGATTTGCGCTCACCACATCATTCACTATCTTACTGAGTTCATCACTATCACTCATCTGCACTAAGCCGCGGCTTTCTAGAACTTGAGCCGGAGCTGCACCTGCCACCACTTCAGCAAAAATCTGTTTAGCGATTTTACTTGATATTTTGTCATCGGCGACTAGCCGCACCAGCTCCACGAGATGTTCGCTGGTTAGCTTTGTGTCTACTCCACTGAGCAGTAATGCTTGATAATCACCTACCAGCCAATTGAGGGCCTTTTTCACAAGGGCGGGTTCAGCTAAGCTTTTCTGGCTTGCGCTAAATAGCGCCAAAGTCTCCGCTTGGCCTAGCAATACATCCTGATCCTCAAGCCCAACACCATTCTGGACTAATTGTTTGCGTACTTGGATTGGCAATATGGGTAGTTTCGCACGCACTTCAGCGATCATTGTCTCAGTGATCAAAAGTGGTGGCAAATCTGGCTCTGGGAAGTATCGATAGTCATGAGCCTCTTCTTTACCTCGTTGCGAAAAGGTTGTACCTGCTGTGTCATTATAGCCCCGTGTTTCTTGATCAATCGTTCCGCCACCCTGTAGAAGCTCTGTCTGACGTTTAATTTCATAGGCTAGGGCACGCTCGGCATATCGAAAACTATTGAGGTTTTTGAGCTCAACTTTGGTCCCTAGTTTATTTGGATCAGTACTCACGCTTACATTAAGATCAAATTTGAAATTACCGTCTTCCATATTTCCTTCGCTCACACCTAAAGCCATTGCGATATTGTAGACTTCCTGCACATAGCGCCGGGCTTCGGCTGGCGAGTGCATGTCTGGTTTTGAGACGATCTCGACAAGCGGTGTGCCTCCGCGATTATAATCAACCAAGCTATAATCCGCGCCCGCTGGATGTATCAGCTTGGCAGCATCTTCCTCTAAGTGTGCTCGTTCGATACCGACTTTTTGGAATTCACCATCAACCAAGATTTCAATCGAACCTTCAGCCACAATTGGCATGTCGAATTGGCTGATTTGATAGCCTTTTGGCAAATCAGGATAGAAATAGTTCTTACGATCAAATTTGGTATGCTCGGCGATGGTTGCATTCAAGCCCAGTCCCAATTGAATCGCTTTTTCGATCGCACCATGATTAATGCTTGGTAGTGAGCCAGGATATCCGAGGCAAATTGGGCAAATATTAGTATTGGGCTCAACTCCACGGCTATCATTATCGCAAGGACAAAACATCTTGGTCTTTGTATTGAGCTGGCAATGAATCTCAATACCAATCGTTGGTGTATATGTATCACTCATAGTAATACTCCAAGATCGTTAATAGCTCGTCCTAGATCCTCTACAGCTCGCTGTACTTGAACTATTACAATATCATGACCCACATCATGGACAACAGCATTGCGCAACTTATGAGCTGCCCAAACCGCCTGACTATTTGATAAGCTGCTCTGGGCTTTCTTGAGTCGCTCAGCCATGGTTTCCCCTTTGTAACCTCGCCCCTTGAGCACATAATCCAACAATTTGTCCGCATCAATCAAAGCATTCTTCACGCCATTGGGATTTTGAGTTTGAGCCTTAATCTCTGCCCAACGATCTTTTACGAACTGCGGGTCAAGATCAGTCTTTGGTGCCGTATTGTACCGACTATTTCGCTTTGGCCTAGCAATGCCGCCGACAAAAAACAACAACACGAGCCCTGCTGCCAAAACAATGATTAATCCTGCGCCAATCATATGCTCGGCACCCTTTCATGCCATTTTGTAGCCCCTTGATAAGCTTGGGCAGCAGCTAGGAGATTTTTTTCGTCTCTTTGTGGAGCCATAATTTGAAGACCAGTCGGTAGATCATCAATTTCACCATCAGGAATTGAAATTGCCGGAATACCTGCTAAGCTCGCCGGCACCGTCATAACATCTTCAAGATACATTGCCACCGGGTTTGTAGTTTTTTCTCCGAGCTTGAATGCCGGCGATGGTGCAGTGGGGCTAATTAATAAATCATAAGTCTCAAAAGCTTTGGCGAAGTCAGCTGCTATGAGCGTGCGCACCTGCATGGCTTTCTTATAATATGCTTCGTAATACCCAGCCGAGAGAGCGTAGGTACCAAGCATAATCCGACGCTTAGCCTCAGCTCCAAATCCTTGATCACGCGAGTTACTATATACCTGGACCAGATCAGCTGCTTTGATATCGCTATGACCATAACGGATCCCATCATAACGACTCAGATTTGAGCTAATTTCACTTGGTGTGATGATGTAGTAGGCAGGCAGAGCCAATTTAATTTTTGGCAAACTCACCTCGCTCACCTCAGCCCCCTGATCGCGAAGAGTTTGAATGGCCGCATCAAAGATCTGGCGATTAGCTTCGTCTAGCCCTTCAAGGCATTCGGTGATAATGCCAATTTTTTTACCAGTAAGATCATCACTAGCCTGGCTAAAACCATAGTCATCAATACGAATAGATGTAGCATCGCGAGAATCTTGGCCTGCGATTAGTTCAAGTACTATTGCCGCATCTTCGACACTGCGCGTAATGCAACCGATTGTATCAAGACTACTTGCCATCGCTACAACCCCCGACCGACTCACCAGACCATAGGTTGGCTTGAGACCAACCACTCCGCAAAAGCTGGCTGGTTGCCGCAAACTGCCACCAGTATCTGTGCCGATTGAAAAAACTGTCAAATCAGAAGCTACAGTTGCAGCTGAGCCACCAGAGCTTCCGCCGGGCACATGCTCAAGGTCCCAAGGGTTATGAGTAGGATGATAGGCTGAGTTCTCGGTACTGCCACCATGACCAAATTCGTCTTGATTTACTTTCGCTAGTAAAATAGCACCGGCTTCATCAAGTTTTTCTATAACTGTCGCGCTATTGGGTGGCACGAAGTTTTCTAGAATCTTACTTGCGGCAGTGGTGCGTACACCGGCTGTTAAAAACATATCTTTAGCTGTATATGTGATACCCGCGAGTGGCCCGAGGCTTTCTCCGGCTGCAATACGAGCATCGATTTTGGCAGCTGCTGCGAGTGCTTGATCAGCGCAAATTGTCAGAGTCGCTTGAATTTTAGGATCGAGCTGTGAGATTCGATCAAGATAATATTGCGTAAGCTCAACTGATGTAGTCTGTGCAGAGCGTAATAATTCGCTGGCTTTTGTAATTGTAAGATGTGCTAGATCGGCCACTAGAGTATCCGCTTCACTTTTACAAATCCATTCTCGCTCAAAGGTGCATTGGCCAACAACTCATCTCGTGACAAATCGCTGCGATGCACAACATCTTCACGCCAAATGTCACTTAGTCCAGTAACTTGACTGGTCGGCTCAACTCCAGCGGTATCCACATCTTGTAATTCATCGACAAAATCCAGTATCGAGGTGAGTTGTGAGCTCAGTTGCTCAAGCTCAACGTCTGACAAGC
>JBBSBN010000042.1:0-5651 GCA_038251205.1 Candidatus Saccharimonadia bacterium
AGCTCGGTTATTGCGCTTGAAATTTAGCTAATGATCAGTTATAATAGTGTAATTATGCTCGTAGTTACCCGAAAAGACGATAAAGAGCCGGTCGAGAATCTCGTCCGCCGCTTCAATAAAAAGGTTTCTCAATCTGGAGTTTTGGTTACAGCCAAACGCAAAATGTACTATGAGAAGCCACTGACCCGTCGTGAGCAACGGGAAATTGCTCTGCGCAAACGCGCTCGTAAAGATGCTAAAGCGCGTGAAGCTTTAGGCATCCGCTAATCTTATAAGTCTGTGAATACACTCGAACAACTCGAACACGACCTTAAAGAATCGATTAAGTTACGCGACGCCATGCGAACTAGTGTTTTACGGTTGCTCAAAAGTGCGCTAAAGAATCAACAAATAGAGGTCGGTCACGAGCTGTCGATGCCTGAGGTTATTGCAGTATTGCAAAAAGAAGCCAAAAAAAGACACGATGCAGCCGAAATGTATCGTGGCGCTGGACGTGATGATCTAGCGAATGCCGAAGAAAATGAAGCAAAAACCGTCGAAACCTACTTACCTGAGCCTCTTAGTGAGGCAGAGATGAGCGAATTGATTGATCAAGCTATTGCCGCGGTTGGTGCCAGTTCACGGGCTGACATGGGCCGAGTCATTGCCTGGGTACGAGAACGAGCTGACGGACGAGCTGATGGTGGTAAGCTAGCAACTCTTGTGAGTACCAAGCTCTCAGCTTCGTGATTCGTCTTCAGCTTAGCTCCAATCTTCCTCGGGGTGTTCGAGCTACTCGTCTGCGTTCGGCTGCTCGGGCTGCCTACAAAGCCACTGGCTTCACGACGAATCTTACAATAGAACTTGCTTTTGTTGCCGCCCGCCAATCAAAGCAGCTTAATGGGCAATATGCGGGTCCCAAACATGCCTATGCCACTGATGTGCTGAGTTTTGCCTATGGTTCCAAGCATGTGACCAAACTTACTACTAAGCCCGTGGAGACAGGCGACATTGCAATTTGTACTTCAATTGCACGTGCACAAGCTAAGGAGCATGGCCAAACCCTAGAAGCGGAAATATGTCTTCTACTGACCCATGGCGTTTTGCATATTTTAGGCTTTGACCATAGGTCTAAAATGGGCCGAGCTAGCTTTGAAAAGCTCCAAGATGCTATTATGAAAGAGCTAAAAATCCCAACCAGAAAGTTCTTCAATGATTAGTTTTACCAGCCTTAAATTTGCAGTTCGAGGACTTCGTACTGTTTTGTCACGGGAGCGTAATGCTCGTATCCATTTATTTTTTGCAGTGATTGCGGTTGTGGTTGGGTTAATCTTTAATATTACGGCCGATCAATTTCTGGTAATCATTCTCTCAATTACTCTAGTTTTCTTTGCTGAAATCGTAAATACTGCTATCGAGCGCACGCTTGATCTGACTTACCACGAGAATAGCCAGATGGTTCGGTTCGTCAAAGACACAACTGCAGCGGGCGTTCTTGTAACCGCTACCAGTGCATTATTGGTGGCGGTGGTAATTTTCGGCCCCCATATTTGGAATATAATACACTAGATCGTGACTCAACTATGAAGCAAACAGCTATTATTATGGGGATGACGGGTGCTGGTAAGGGAACGCAAGCAAAGCTATTGGCAGAGCGTGAGCATTACCACGTTATTAATACTGGGGATGCAGTTCGAGCCCGGCTTGAAGGTGATCCGAAACTTGCTCACGATATCAAAGCTGGACAATTAGCCGATGATGAGCTGGTGAATGATGTGGTGGCAAGCATTTTTGACCAAATTGACCCTCACTTGCAAGCTTTAAGCGATGGCTATCCCAGAAGGCTTGTTCAGGCTGAATGGTTTGATCAGTTTTTAGCTGAAGCAGGTCGACGAATTGAAGCAGTTATTTATCTTGAAATAAAATCCTCAACAAGTCTTGCCCGGCTCAATCTTCGGCACAGAGAAGATGACAAAGAAGACGCAATCAGCCGTCGACAGAATTTATTTCAAACTGAGACATTGGCAGTGCTTGAATATTACAAGGTCCGCAATTTATTACATACTGTTGATGGTGAAGCTGATATTGAGTCAGTTTATACTCAAGTTGTGGCGGCATTGCGGTGAGCGCGATCAAGACCCGTATCAAAACTACTCAAGAGATTGAGCACCTTCGAGTGAGTGGTAAGATTCTCGCTACTGTTTTAGCTGAGCTGACGAAACGTGCTAAGCCGGGAGTATCAACGCAAGAGCTTGATGCCATAGCGCGTCAAATGACTGAAGAAGCCGGTGGCACACCAGCTTTTTTGGGCTATGGAGGTTTTCCAGCCGGCCTCTGTGTGTCGATTAACGACGAAATAGTACATGGTATCCCAACCGAAAGAAAACTGAAGGGAGGTGACATCGTTGGGCTTGATTATGGCGTGAGCTACAATGGGATGATTACTGATGCCGCTGTCACCATACCTGTTGGCGAAGTATCGG
The DNA here is from genome assembly GCA_038251205.1 of Candidatus Saccharimonadia bacterium. Lineage (GTDB taxonomy): Bacteria > Patescibacteriota > Saccharimonadia > CAILAD01 > JBBSBN01 > JBBSBN01. Next base: position 2,463 of record JBBSBN010000042.1, read on the forward strand.
CAGAAGCCAAGCGCCTTCTAAAAGGCACCAAAACAGCTCTCGATATTGGTATTAATGTCGTTCGCGATGGGGTGCGTACGGGTGACATAGGATCTGCTATTGAAAGCAGCATAGGCAAATCAAATCTCGCAGTCATATATGGCCTAAGTGGACATGGGGTTGGGCATGCAGTTCATGAAGATCCGCTGATTACTAATTTCGGTACTCGTGGTACGGGACCAACACTACGGGCTGGTATGACAATTGCGATTGAACCCAACGTTTCAATTTCGGCTCATGACTACGTCGTCGGCGATGATAACTGGACATGCAAGACGCTTGATGGCTCACTTTCTGCACAATTTGAACATACTGTTCTTATCACTCCAACGGGTTCGGAAATTCTTACAACCCTCTAAATTGATCAAATTGGTTGCGCACATATAGGTTGGTGCGATAAAATTGTACTATAAATGTGTTTGATTTTGAGGGGATTGGACAAAAGCCTTGCGCAATAGTAACGAAGCAACATACGTCGGATTAGACATTGGCACTACCAAAGTCGCCTGTTTGGTTGGTCTACACCAGGAAGGGTCAGCCACACCAAGCATTATTGGCTTGGGTATTGCCCCTATGACTGGAGTTAAGCGTGGTGTAATTGTTGATCTTGAAGAGTCAGTTAGTGCAATTACCGCAGCTATTGAAGAAGCAGAGCGTATGAGCGGTGTTGCTATTGAAAGAGCGACAATCAGTGTGGATGGAGCTCATATTCAGAGCTTAAACGCTCGTGGTGTGGTAGCGGTGTCGAGAGCCGATCATGAAATCACTCGAGATGATTTAGCTCGCGTTGAAGAAGCTGCTGCTGCAGTTCAGCTTGATAATAACCGGCAAATTATTCAGATCCTTCCAAAGTATTACACAGTCGATGGACAGGCTCATGTCAGCGACCCAGTTGGAATGAATGGCGTGAGACTACAAGGAGAAGCCCATATTGTTACAGCTTCTGTGCCCGCTATGAAGAATCTTTCTAGCGCGGTATTTCGAGCAGGAATTACAATTGATGATCAGATAATCGTGCCATTAGCTTCTGCCCGAGCTGTCTTGAGTAAGCGTCAGCGTGAGCTAGGTGCAGCCGTGCTCGACATCGGTGGTGAGACGACGGGACTAGCTGTGTTTGAAGAAGGTCATGTGAGTTTTACGACTATCTTACCAGTTGGGTCAAACCACATCACAAAGGACTTGGTTTATGGTCTCAAGACTAATATAGATGTTGCAGAGAAGCTAAAGCTCGAACACTCAGTGGCCCGCCAACCTCTTATTAAGGATGACAGCGAGATTGATCTAAAAGGTCTGGGTGGAAATGGTACAGTTAAGCAAGCCGAGCTAGATACCATTGTAAGCTCACGTCTTGGAGAAATATTTAGCATGGCAGAAACTGAGCTCAAGAAAGCTGATAAGCACGAAATGCTCGGTGGAGGCATTATCCTGACAGGAGGGGGCGCTAAGATGAAAAACATTGAACATTTTGCGAGTGACAATCTGAATTTGCCAGTAGTAATCGGTGCACCTCAGGGGCTATCGGGTGTTATAGATCGAGTAAATGATCCGTTTCTGGCTTGCGCTGTTGGTTTAATGTTGACCGACCTTGATCACCCGACTGCTCATGGTGGGGGCGTTGGCCGAAGCCTCTCCAAGTTGAGCGCTCGCGTAAAAAGTATTTTTAAAAGTTTTATGCCGTAAAGACACACTTTAGGCAAGGTTTTGAACACATATTTTCTCATGCAGAACACAAAAGTAACTCGAGCAAGTTCGAATAAAATAAACTGAGCAATAATTTGCAACAAAGCAGACAATTCGCTATACTACAAACAAGTTCAAAGGTGTATGTTCATATCTGGAATCAAGTTCGAATTATAAACATTGAACACTTAAGCGCGGGAGTGCTATAACGTGCCAGAAATTCTTCCCCAAATTGAAACCTTTGCTCGCATCAAAGTAGTTGGTGTTGGCGGAGGAGGAGGTAATGCCGTTAACCGGATGGTTGCTGGTAAATTGCGCGGCATTGAGTTTATTGCTATGAACACCGATGGCCAGGCATTACATTTCTCGCAAGCTGCGGTCAAAGTTCATATTGGCAAAGAAACCACTAAGGGTCTTGGGGCAGGAGCAAATCCTGATATTGGCCGAGCAGCTGCAGAAGAGTCAGAAGAAGATATTTATGCCTCCATGCGTAACGCCGAGATGGTATTCATTTGTGGTGGTTCGGGTGGTGGTACGGCAAGTGGTGCAATGCCGGTAATTGCAAAGATCGCCCGGGATGTTGGAGCGCTGACAGTGGGAATAGTCACAAAGCCGTTCAATTTTGAAGGTGAGCGCCGGCGTAAAGTAGCGGATATGGCTATCGAAGAATTACGCGACAAAGTTGATACTTTGATTGTGATCCCTAATGATCGAATCTTACAGCTCATTGATCGCAAAACGTCATTACTTGATGCTTTTGGAGTAGTTGATGACATTTTGCGTCAGGGTGTTCAGGGTATTTCTGACCTTATCACAATTAATGGACTAATTAACCTTGATTTTGCTGATGTAAAGTCGATTATGACAAATGCTGGCAGCGCATTAATGGGTATTGGTCAGGGTTCAGGTGACAATCGAGCAGTAGAAGCTGCTAAGCAAGCTATGGACTCGCCGTTACTCGAAGTTTCGATCGCTGGAGCCAAGGGTGTACTGGTCAACTTCACTGGTGGTCGAGATATGGGTATGCACGAGATCGAGGAAGCGGCTAAATTAGTCCATGACTCAGTAGATCCAGACGCCAACATTATCTGGGGGACCGTGCTTGATGAAAATATTAATAATGAGATTCGGGTTACTCTAGTCGCCACTGGCTTTGACCCAAGTCGAAGTCGAAGTGTATCTGGTTTCGGAGCAAATATGAGCTCATTCTACGCTCCCACAAGTACAGCTAATCGGACGAGTGAATCTTCAAGTGAGAGTAGGGCTAAAATTACTTCTTTGCGAGAAGAGCCAGAAGCTTCTCCTACTTCACCGTTTGTAACCAGCTCGCCTCGGGCCCTTATTGATCATGATGATATTGAGCCAATCATTAAACGAGATGAGGCTGCTGAAGCCCGCCCCCGTACTGAATTTGCTCCAGATCATGATATTATTGACGAGCTAGAAGACGAACCAACTGAACTTATTAAC
>JBBSBN010000043.1:0-5485 GCA_038251205.1 Candidatus Saccharimonadia bacterium
AGAAAAAGTAATGGCTTGTATCGTTAAATTAATTGATATCGCCTACTTTCGGGTTGGCAATGAGGAATATGCTGAGGAAAACGACAGTTATGGCATTACCACCATGCGGCGCAAGCATATAGATATTACAAACTATAGCGTGACATTTGATTTTATGGGCAAAAGTGGTAAACATCATGTTAAGAAGGTAAATGACCGCACGCTTGCCCGTATAATAAAGCAGCTTGATGAAATGCCAGGGCATGAGGTGTTTCGCTACAAAGATGAGGCTGGTGAGCTGCATAATGTATCCTCACAGGATGTGAATGACTACATCAAGCAGTACATGGGTGATGATTTTACAGCCAAAGATTTTCGTACATGGGGTGGCACGCTGCTAGCTGTGGATATATTAGCCTCAGAAGCAGCGGATCGATCTCCCGCTGAACGCAAGAAGGCGGTTACCGCTTGTGTTAAACATGTGGCTCGAAAGCTTGGTAATACGCCGGCAATTGCTCGAGCTAGCTATATAAATCCTAGAATTCTTAATCGTTATATCGGTGGTGAGGATTTTAATGCAATCAAGCAAACCATTGGCAATATTCGATCACAAAAATATATATCAGAAGATGAATATTGTGCTCTTAAGATTTTAGAGACTAAATCTTAGCGAAAATCAGCGCTATAGTATCGTCCGGCAATACCGATCCCAATTGTTGTGTACTTACCGAGCATGGTTGCATTATGGCCTGGGCTATTTCGCCAGCCAGTAAAGGCTGACTCAGCACTCGAACTTAAGGCAATTATTTCAGCAAAGCATGTTATCCCCGCCGCAGCGCATCGTTCATAGAATTTGCTACCATTCTCGCCGGTGTGGCTAAAATTGCCAGTACTATTCATCCAGGCAGAGTGCTTAGCTGCAACTCCGGCTAATGTGTTATCAAAGCTTAACACTGCTAATTTATTTTCTTGTCGGTATGTATTTATTCGACACAAAACTTCGCTCGGGGTATTGTTCTTAGCACATCCAGCAGGAGCTGGGGTAATAGTTGCGGGCGCGGTAGTCTTCTTGCTCGTAGAAGGCTTCTTGGGGGCATCAAGAGCAACGGCTTTAGCTTCTTCGGTTTTTTGAGCTTGAAACGCAGTGATGAGCCGAGCAATTCTCGTGTCAACGCTGCTGATGAGCTTTCGGGCAGGCTGATCGTCTCCTTGAGAGTGAGCCTGCTTTGCACCCACTACCTCAGCTTCAAGTCCGGTGGTGTCTAAGCCAAGTTGTTTCAGCTTACCAAGCTGCTGTTTGATAGCTGTGAGCTGTACATTAATATGAACCGATGTCTGGGCTTGGGTGGCAATATTAATTTGCTGCTGCTTCCGGGCAAGCGAATGATGTTTTTGATACAAAAAAATGCTCGCAGTAAATACAAAAAATGCCAGACAGGCATATATGACAACTCGTTGCCACATAGCGCTTTGCTTGAAACGCCCCACAATGGCGCGGTACTGCAATTTATCGTCTAGAAACCCTCTAACCCTCATCTACTATATAGTTTAAAACTTTATTTCAGTTATGTCCCATGGCTCAACCCGAAGATCGGTGTATCGAATAAAAGTCGGGGTCACGATAAAATATCGTTCAGTTAGTTTGTTGTTTTTTTCAGCGTAAGGATTTTTTTGCCAATAATTATTTCGCACTATATCTAGTTCTTTTTTGGCAAGCTCACGAGCAATCCCCTCGTACTGTATTGTCTCCGCTGTTTCTCCACCAATCGTAAAAGCCACGTGTTGATTTTCAGTTAAATTCTTGTATTTTCGAGACGTATTATCGGTGCCAAACAAGATTTCTAGTTTGTCTGTCTGCCCAAATCCAACGATAGCAGCATTGGGAAGCCCCTGCTTGTTAACCGTTGATACAACGCCAAGCTTATAGCCATCCAGAAATTCATATAGCTGATGCATGCTCTTCATAAGTATAACTATAGCAAAGTAGAACCACTTTCGCGATTACTATCAGAACCTAATAACACTATTGAGAATAATGTTCTTGGGAACTGCCAGGAGAAAGAGATGAGACAAGAGTAAAGTTGCACTCAAGTCATCTCTCCCTCCTGGAAGCACTCTGTTACTGGGCTTCAGGCCGTCCATGGACCTTCCCGCTCCTCCATCGGAGTAGCGATGTACCGCTGCCAACTGGTCATTTCTGCGCAGGTGCAGGCGTAAGCCGGTTGGCCACACCCGCTTGGGCACTCGTCGTCTTCGACGGACTGGTCCTCATCATCGAGGTTGTCCTCAACGGGCTTGCCGACGGTGAAGCCGCGTGCGGTGTAGCCATGCTCCGACGAGTCGGGGCGAACCACGATGAAGCGATCCGTCTCGCCGAGATTGCTCGTGAGCGAAGCAAGGAACTCTTCAGTCGCGTCTTCGGGGACTTTGCAGTACACGTTGAAGTACATCGTGTAGGTGCCGTCTTCGAAGCCGTACTCCTCGACACGGATGGTCTCGCCGTCGACGATGTAGCAGACGCGTGCGTCGCACCACAGCTGGAGACAGCAAGCGTCAACGTAGGTGTAGAAGACACGGTTGAGCAGCTGGTGGGCCGCGTGCGGGTCTCCCTGGTGGATGATGTGCCACTGGTATTCACCCATGTTGTCGCCAAGGCTCAGCAACCGGTAGGAGTGAGCTGTGTCGTGCTTGACACTGGCGGGGTATTGACTGGGAACACGGCGTGGACGGACGAGCAGTGTTGCGTCTGTGACGAACAGTGTGCCCTGTCCCTCGTCGACCGTGTCGGGGTTGAGGGGAAATTCAGTAGTGAACATGATGCTCCTTCTGTTGTGACCTTTCGATCAGCGGGGTTTATGATTGGGAATCAAAACAAGATCCTTCTTGTGCTTATTCCCAACCATAATCAGGAGTATATAACAGAGTACTTATTAATGTACCTCGAAAGTAGCGTCTACTTGAACGAAGTAAAACTATAATAGCATAAAACTTATAGATTGTCAATCATTATGAAAGTTAGCTATTTTGTGGAACGATTTGTTGTAAGGCCCACTTATTGCCGTCTGGATCACTAAAGTAGACGAAGATACCCCACGGCATTGTCTCAACATCGCTTACTTCGACGCCACGCTTAAGGAGCTCGTCATGAGCTGCTTTCGCATCGTCCACTACCATCTGCAGCCCTTTCAGTGAGCCCGGCTTCATGTCTGAAGCAATGCCTTTTCCGATGGTGATTGAGCATGCCGATCCTGGAGGAGTCAATTGAACAAAGCGCAGGTCTTTGTTAACCGTATGATCATGGTCCAAGTTAAATCCAACTTTGTTGACGTAAAAATCAATAGCGGCTTCTACATCCGAAACTGGTACTGCAACTAACTCGAGTTTCATATCCATACCAACTCTCCTTATTATTAATAATATACTATAAGAACAAAGCTGCTACGACCCTGCTCATACACCAATAACCTTCACTGCCATATTTGCTTGGCTTTATCGACTACTGCCTGACCTGAAGGTTTCAAGTTCCAGTCCTTGTCAAATAAGCCGTAAGAGTAAGAGGTCTCAAAGGATGATTCACCATCTCTAATAGTATGCCAAAACACAACTTCTATTGGAACTCCTTTTTGCTTTCTCATATAATCTATGGCATCGATATAAGCTACGTACTGTCGTCGCTGTACATCGGGTGTATATGTATGCTGATAGCCTTCATTTATTCTGCCCTCAGAAGGTCCACCAACTTCAGTTAGCCATACTTTTTTATCAAATCCACGAATTTTAGCTTGAGCATACACGTCTTGCGTCTGCATGATCGAGTTAGAATCTTTTCGATCCGGGTAATTACAATTTTGCTCATCACCAATAGGGATAAAAGGCGGTATACAAAGAAATGTGTACGGATGATGGGCTATTCCGCTTGCATTTGCTTTTGTTTGTCCATTTGAACTATCTAAAAATCTGCCCATTGCTATATGTGGTGTATCGAGTGGATATTTCAATGGGTCTGCATTTTTTGGTGCCCAGCCGGGGGTTATTATTGGAATAGTTTTTGATCGTTCTCGAATAGCAGCACTGGTAGCGTCAACGATAGCGGCCTGCAATGAATAATTACCCTTATCTAAAGTATTCCAAAAGTCTTCATTGTTCCATTCATTACCGATTTCTATAGCATCGGCACCCTTATTTACGTATTCGGCGCAATATGCCGGAAATGTATTTACGTCACTCAGTACATATGTGTGACTGTTAGGTGCAGGGGTAGATTTTTGGCAAGATTGCAAAACTTTAAGGCCTTTGGAGTGCGCATAATTTATCCAGTATTCTATAGGTTGTCCTGGTGCCGGTGACACTTTGCCCCAACCTTGCTCCCAAGAAATTTTCCACCACTTAACACCTAAGCTAGCAATCCTATCAATGTTTTCTTTGTCTGGGTGGCCACCACTAATGCCCATGTGATTCCCCCAAGTATCCTTGAACTGGATGGCTTTGCCACCACTCGCATTAGGATCATTGACGACTGTTGCCCCGCCTGACAAGCTGCCGTTCTCAGGTTCTACTGATGTTGAAGGGCCAGCTGCCATTGTGGCAATCAACACAGTAACACCGATAACAAATATCCCTATAAAAATAATTATAGGGCCACGGTGTTTATGGTTAATTAATTTTTCTGTATTTTTATAAATATTTTTTAGTTTACTCAGAGATAAATCTCTTATGCTTACTTACAGTTTATTGTAAGCTAAGAAGTAAAAACTGTAAACGAATGGTACTAAATAAGTGACAAGGTATTTTCGTATAATCGTGTAATTAAAAATGTATTACTTGGCTGGATACAGTCCGGTTGGGAACCCGATTGGTCTCTACATCAATCTATGATCTGCTGGCATACCAGCCGTAGAGATACCCGGCTACTGCAAGTCCAATAAAGACAATGCCCCATCTGACTGGATGTATAGAAAACATTGGACGAGCCAATAATATACCATACCCAATGCCGCCCAATAAATAAATGGCTGCAACATAGGTTGGATGTTTTTTGAAGTATTTCATAGTCCAATTATTGCATAGATTATGCATAAGCGCTATGGCTGAGCAGCACGGTCTAGAACCTATCTTACAGGGTAAATGGGACATTACGAGACACTATAAAAAAGTGTGTCACATCTGATGTACGGCTTTGAGGGCGAACGGTCACCCGGAACCTATTTTACAGGAGTAGAGAACTTGACAAGCACTCTATGTTATGCTATTATCATCAGGTTCGAAAGAATGAATACACTCCTGTAATCACAGTGAGTGACGATCCTTCCCAAGGAGAATCATGAAACTCGATGTTTCACGTCTACCTACCGAAGCCCTTTGGTGCAAAGGAGTGGCGCGCTTCAACCTTGCCAGCATTCCGATGTTCTTGCGGCCTTCTGTTGATGACCTGGCCAACGCCGGGATCATCAAAGAGAACCCCAGCTTCGGCTTCGCCGCGGCCAAGCCGGCTTCCGATACCTGGGAC
>JBBSBN010000044.1:0-5280 GCA_038251205.1 Candidatus Saccharimonadia bacterium
AAATTGTTTTACGAAATCAAAGAATTGAGCGATGTTTTGAATCTTTACAGCTGCCGAATTGTCTTTTTCGGCTTGAGTAACTAAGTGCGTCAAATAGCCAGAGCCTTGTAGAAAATTGTACAGGAGCTCTCCTGCCCCAAATTCACTGACTTTTTCACGATAGCTCATGAGCTCTATCAGCTGTAGTTTGATTGGCTCATCATCCGCTAAGTTCTCTAGAATATAGTGCGCCAGCGGATGATGGCTAGAGCGGGCTTGGGCAGCAACTTGAGCTAGCTCATGAGGGTCAAGCTGATATACCTCGCTCTGTAATACCCCGTAGAGTGCAGCCGAATTGCTCTGATTACTTAAAAAAGCTGTAAGATTTGCTAAAATAAGGATTTCGGGCTGCTCAAGTAAGCTTGCAGTTTGAGTTCGATGATATGGAATTTGGTGACGGCGAAGATTGGGGGTTATAAGTCGTGCTTGGTTATTTTTCCGAAGTAAAATTGCAATCTGAGCTGGCTCAAGCTTATCTTTATCTATCAAATCTCGAATCGAAGTTGCCACCCCCTCCATCTCGGCAGCAACAGTGTCATATTGAAAAAATTGAGGCACAGAGCCTCCGGGACGACCCTTAAGCTGTTTATTAATTTTGTTCTGGACTTCGAGTCGATCAGGATTATTATGTTGAATTAGTCGATAGCTCAAATCAAGAATAGCTTGATTGCTACGGAAGTTCTTGGTTAATACTATTTGTTTTGCTCGAGGAAATTTTTTCTTGAAGTTTAAAATATTTGAGATAGCTGCTCCTCTAAAACGATAAATTGCTTGGTCATCATCACCCACCACCATAAGATTCTTGTGGAGTGCACCGAGAGCTAGAAGCAATTGATTCTGTGCTAAGTTAGTGTCTTGATACTCATCGACCAAGATATAGCGGTATTGTTTTTGATAGCCTGCTAAAGTATTTGGCCTCTGCAAAAATAGTTCCAATACTAGCTGGATTTGATCACCAAAATCGATTTGGCCTTTGCTACGAGTTTCATTGACGTACACGAGGTAGAGTTCAGCTAGCTCTTGGTATTTAGCAGCATCAAGCTTGGTTATTTTGTCATCAGCCGTCGCAAGAAGTTTCTTGGCATACGCCTGGTAAGTTTTGGGGCTAATGTTCTCGTCTTTCAAGCGAGAGAAGTGACGTAATAATTCCGTCACAAAGCTAAAAGGACTACCCATTGGCTTATAGTACTTAAGCTTGCGATCACGAATCAGATTTTGCATAAAGACAATCTGGGAGAAAGTTGGCATAACGATAAAATCAGCTTGCAGACCAATTTCGAGTCCATGTTCTCGCAAGATTCTATCACCAAAGCTATGAAACGTCAGGATTGCGGTATCAACCACGCCATACGGAAGAAGTAGATCAACGCGCTCCTCCATTTCTCGAGCTGCTTTATCGGTAAAAGTTAACGCCAGAATCTCATCGGGCCTGGCTAGGCCCTGAGCTACCAGCCAGGCTATACGCCGCGTGATAACGGTGGTTTTGCCAGTACCCGCCCCGGCCACCACGAGCGCCGGCCCTTGAGTATGTTGAACGGCTTGACGCTGATCGACAGTAAGATCAGCAATGAGCTTGTCTTGGGGACTGGTTTTTTTACCTGATGCCATGGTCTCATTATAGCAGTCGGCGTCTGCTTACGTTGCAACTCGTCACTCTTCACCCTACTGACGAGTAGGGGGCAAAAGTGTTATGCTAAAGCTGATAATTTTATAACTGCAGACCAAATTCCAATGCCAAGGATCCCTTCACTTACCCACCAAGCAGCCAAGCTCGTCCCTTATCCAAGCGACAATAAGCATCAGCCTGTGTTTGAACTTGTTCATGATTTCGAACCTCCGACTGAGCTCGCAAAACTTGGGAATCTGTACATTGTAGCTGAATTTTTGACGAGCGCTAGCCATGGCCAACAGATTGGTGAGCTAATAATTCGAAGTCTCACCAAAAGCTATTATCAAACCGGTGACTCAGCACTTTCAGCCGAAGCCAGATTTGAAGCTGCCATCAAACAACTAAATCGGCGTCTGCGAGAACTTGTAGCCGAGGGCAAAGACCAAAGCTTGGCTGGAGCAAGTGCCATAGTGGCGATTGTGACTGATGACGAATTGTTACTTGCCCGAGGTGGCGGTGCTGGAGCAATGCTTCTTCGAGACGATAAGCTTCATCACCTCTTTGGTCATGATCATGAATCCGGTACCACACCTGACAGATCTCTTTTCACCAGCTTTGCGCATGGACACTTGCGTAGCGGAGACCATATTCTACTCTGTACCCCAGAGGTACTTCATGAGCAAGATGACGCAGGACTTAAGCAGGTACTTGCCCTTAACACACCTCAAACTATGATCGAGTTTTTGCACACCAATCTTGCCGAACACAGTAAGCTCCATCGCTCCGGCGCTATCACAATTAGTTTATCAAGTTATCAAGCAGCTTCTCATCAGCCACTGCCAGTAACAGCAAGTATGGTCCGGAGTGGTCAAAAGCCATCAGTAGCCAAAAAAGTTCAGGACCGTGCGAAGCCCGTTGCTATAAGTGTTGTAAAAAATACTTCAAAGTATGCGAAATCGAGCAAAGAACATTTTAAAAATAGGATATGGCCTCGTTTCCTTGCAACTACTAAAAAATTATGGAACTTGTTGTGGATTAAACTCATAAACAAGAATCCTCGACTAGCAGCTCTAGTAGGAGGCGGTGTATTACTCGCTATTATACTGTTGTTCACAATTGTTATTCGCCCTCATAGCAGCCTTGACCATGACTTAGCTGCCTACAAAAGCGCTAACATGGCCTACCTGACAGCTCAAGCTCAAATGTCAGACGGCAATCGTGCCCAAGCCAGTCAGACCCTTGAGTCTGCCGAAGCAAGTCTCAACCAGCTTTCTCATGCCAATACCGAGAAGCTTGATTCTGAGATTAAGAAAGACAAAACGATTACCGATAAGCTAACACTCGCACAGCTTCGCGTTGAGATAGCTCAGCTTAGTGATAAAATAACTCTCACTCTCCGACCAAGCCCAACAACCCTGTATACGTTACCAGATAAAAAGGCTCAGCTAAATCAGATAGTCCAGCTTAATGGTGACCTTTTCAGCTTGAGTGGGAATAAAGTTGTTGTTTATGATCTTGGTAGCAAACAGGTTACACAGATTTCGACCACTATACCCGCAAACAGTATCATCGCCGCTACGGCTGACCCAAATCGGCAAATCATATATTGGCTTAGCGCTCAATCCGAGATATGGGCCTACAACACAGCCACCAAGCAGAGTAATCGTATTCAGCTCTCATTTGGCGACTGGCCAAAAGCAACAGATATCGCTTTCTACAACAGCAGCCTATACCTCCTTTCACCCGAGTCCCGTCAGATCACGCGGCACAACCCAACCGGCATCGGCTTTGGTCCGGGTGTGCCTTATATTAAGCAGAGTAGCTCAAATCTAACAAGCATACGTTCTCTCGCTATAAATGGCAGTATATTTGTCGGGGATACCACAGGCCAAATCGGGCTCTACAGTCTTGGCCTGCAAAAGGATTTTAAGGTTACTGGCCTGCCATATGATCTTGGCTGGCCGAAAAAGCTCGCATTATCAGCAAATGATGCCCAGCTCATGGCGCTGAATAATAAGCTAGATCGAATCTACTCTATTAGCTTAACCGATAGCGGTGGTGTCTATAAGAGTCAGTTTAAACCTCGTGGAATTACCAGTATCAGGAGCTTTACTACTGATCTTAACCAGAAAACAATTTACTTTACTTCTGCAGGAAAGATATTGAGTTTCTCGCCCTGAAAGTACTACATTTTCTCTTGTGGAATAATTCCAATCAGCTCAAATAGTAATGCAAATAGACTTTGGAGTTTACTAATTAAAGCCAGCTTACTCTCACGCAATTTAGTATCTTCAAGAGCAATAATCCTTTCCGCCTCATAGTAGTCATGAAAACTCCGAGCAAGCTCGATAAAAAGCGTGAAGAGAGTATGAACTTTATAACTCGATGTAATTGCCTTTAGGGTATCTGGTAGCTCTGCTGAGAGGTGCGCTAGCCTGAGCTCAATCGGACTTAACTTGTGGCTGATCTGAGATGCAACACCCAGGTCCTCTTGCTTGGCCTTGGCTAAGATTGAACTAGCTCGAGCATATGCATACATGCAATAGTAGAGAGGATTATTTTTGGTTTGCTCTTGCAGCTGGTCTAGATCTAGATCAAGATGTGAGTTGATATCACGCGAAGCAAAATAGAATCGTGCCACATCAGAAGGAACTAAATCGAGAAAATCTTCTAGAAGAATGTAATTCCCCGCCCGCTTACTCATCTTGAATTCCTTACCGTCACGAACCAAGCGTACGGTTTGGGTTGAGAGTGGTGCAAATCCATCATAGCCAAGATAGCGCAAAACATGCGAGAGTCGAATTGCTTGCCCATGATGATCAGGACCCACAATAGTAATAGCTTTGTCATAGTTTCGCTCGGACAGCCTATTGAGCTGATAAGCGATATCCTTAAGAAAATAAGTAGCACCACGACCTTCAGACCGGACAAGAACTTCGTCTTTATCTGTGCCGGTTGCGACTTTGCTTAGCCAGATTGCATCGTCATATCGCTCGAGCAGTTTCTTTTCCTCGAGAAGTTCAATAATTTTCTGCGTATCGAGATCATTCTCATGGAAGAAGTGGTCAAATTGGACCCCCATGCGACCAAGGTCTAGCTTGATAATCTCCATGAGTCGACTGGCCGCTTCTCGCCCAAGTTCATATGGATCGCGACTCAGCAGTTGTTCTGACCCACCCATGTCTTCGCTCAGCTGCATTGCAAGTGTATCGATATAATCTCCGCGATAAAGTTGATCAGCAATTTCTGCTTCAAAGCTCGCACCAGCAACCTGCTGAACTGCTCGTCCAAGCATGCTAATCTGCCTTCCTGTATCGTTGAAGAAGTACTCCCGCTCTACCCTATACCCCTGGCTTGAGAGAACTCTCGCTAATGTATCACCAAAATATGCCTGCCAAGAATTCACCAGCACCAGAGGACCCGTCGGATTGGCTGATACAAACTCTACACTCATAGTTTTTTTGTCACCCAAACTTGATTGCAAGGTCTCGGCACTAAGACTATTGAGCCAACCGAGCCAATAAACTGACCTGAGGCTGAGGTTTATAAATCCAGGACCCGCGGTGCTCGCTTCTTCGATATTTGGATCTTGCTTCAATTGTTCTACAACCCGAGTAGCTATCTCCTTAGGT
>JBBSBN010000045.1:0-5274 GCA_038251205.1 Candidatus Saccharimonadia bacterium
AGTGGGGTTACGATCTGCGTTGATCCCCAGACAGTAGCCGCTCTGCTTGTGGCCCATGATAAGATAAAAAGTAGCTTGCATGCGGTATTTTCGCAGCAGATTAATTATTGGTAATTGATCAGAAAAACCATCATCAAATGTAATGACAATCGACTTAGTCGGTAGACGTATTGAACTACGCAAATGAACATTGAGCATTGCCATAGTGGTAGTCGTGTAGCCCTTAGCATGCAAGGCTTGCAATTGATTTTCAAAGTCTCCCGGCGGTTTGTGATAGAGCAAAATAGGAATTTGCTCACTCGTAGTATTTGCCAGACTTGGATTAGGGCGGGGTGGCAGTGCAAGAGCAGTGCGAACCTTGCGCATGTCCGTTGTCAAAACACTCAACAATGCGCTCGCTGCGACATAGTTACCAGCATTTGTGGCTTGCTTAATGGATTCCAGCCGCTGCTCAAACTGCATCCCTTGCTCGGCAAGCAGAGTAACGGATAGCTCGTGGCTAGTACTTTCCATGGCCCGCGTACGCGTTAGTACTTGGTGACGCAGCTTATCACGTCCCGCTTGAATAGCCTGCTCTTTTTGCAGACCCGCAGCACCTAGCATTGTTACTTGGTAACTGAGGCCCAACAAACATACCAGCAAGACAGTCAAAATTGCCAGCCGGGCTAGGACTGAATGACGATCTGAATTCTGTTTTGGATTTTTTTCAATTTTGGCCACCTTTGAGCAGCCCCTCCATACTATTGGCTATATTGTACGGGGTTTTTATAATCAGTACAAAATTGTTTTGCTATACTATTGCTCAACCCAGAACTTTAGCTTATTAAATCCTTGTTACTCTAAGGAGGGCTTCGCTTCGGAATAATAAAAAGACTCAATAATGAGCCAAATTATAAAGAATATGGTGAACTACCGTATTTCGAATTGGCACCAAATCAAGAATGAACTTATTAGCTGGTATCCCGTTCTCAGGGGCAATATAGTTCTATGATACTACCAGGCTTCAGTAGAACCCTTACTATAATAAAATGTTAAGTAGTAGTTCTCTTAGAATAATTGCGTCACCTCCTGATCGAAGCGACTGTTAGGGGCTTTGGCCTTTGCGATACCGCCTTTTCCTTGACATGGCACGTTGTATCTCATAGAGCCGAAACAAACGGCGTCCGTTCACTACTGTTACTGACTGCAAGCCCCTCGTCGAAAGGCTTGTGCAGAAGATCTCTGGGTCCTTGACCTTCAATCCTAGGTGGTCTACTGCCATTGTGGCGGTGTATAGACCCATAGAAGTGGCCGTTTGCACTACCTCTTCCATCTCAGTCAGATGATGTTCTATAGTACCTGGACGAGCCAGCTTGCGGTGTTGCTTTATTTGAGCCGCTAGTTTCTGCTGCTCAGGAGTAAGTGATCGCTTCAGCAGTTTGTCTCGAAGTTGCTGTACTGGCTGATCCGCGTGCTTTACGGGTGCTGGTGGCTTGAGACGATCACGTTCGCTCATCTTCTTCAACCGCTCAAGAGCAGCAACATGAATTTGACATATGCGACTTTCAGTCACGCCGAGACTCTGGCCGATTTGCGCCAAGGTTAAGCCAGCGAAATAGTACTGGCCAATGACAATGCGTTGACGGGATGGCAATCGATTGAGCAGTGAGAGTGCTATTGCACTACTCTCCCGCTCATCTTCATCCATACAGAGCCGATCAAGCGGATTAGGTGCTTTATCCCGTACAGGGATTTCAACATCCTCATCGCTTGTATTGCTTGGTGAATAGAAGGAAGCTGCTGCTGTGTCGTTGAGCAGCGATACTACTTGGGCTCGAAGAGGTGGCAAAATCTCTTTTTCTCCATTTGCAATTTCTTGCTCTCGCTCCAACCGTGTCTTTGCAGTCCCAGTCCTTTTTATTACGCCCTTGCTTCGCCGAATGTGGTTAAACGTTCTCAATCCGTCCACTATACTGCCCGTAATACGGTAGGTGGCATACGTCTCAAATGATGCATCTGACTGAGGTGAGTACTTACGCACGGCGTCAATCAGACCGATGTAGCCATCAGAGATCATGTCGTCGAGATCGCCACCCACTGTCTTTTTGAACAGCGAAACAGCGATCGCCTTCACTAGCGGAATATGGACGGTAACAAGAACTTCTTGCTCAGCAGTCAATTCTTTCCCACGTCGGATGACGTGGGACTCAGATGTAGCAGTCATACCACGCCTCCTAGACTTTGTGTTTCGATCAGGAACACTGCTTAGCTATGCGTCAAGCAGATGGCATATTATTACATAGTGGGATGATAAATACAATATCAATTGAACAAAAAAGACCCATTGGGTCTTTCGGTTCCAGAATACATTTAGGTTTTCAGATATGGTGATCCCACGGGGAGTCGAACCCCGGTTGCCAGGATGAAAACCTGGTGTCCTAACCGCTAGACGATGGGACCAATAAGGTGAAAATAACCAGCAAATCATACCACTTTTGCTGTATCTGGGCAAGCCAGTGATTTTATCAGCCGAAATAGAAAAACCCCAGCCGTGAAGGCTGGGGCGTTGGCCCCGGGACGTTCCCGGGGCCGCGTGGAGATGGGCTAGTGGCAAATCGGCACGCGGATTAAATCGTGATATCCGATTTCCGAATTGGGCAGATGGTTGAGACGAAGTGTCGCCCGCACCATCGAGTCCATGTCGCCCGGAAGCTCGACCCGATGTCGGGTGTACGCATCCTCTATTACCGAGTTAAGACCCTCGCCATACTCATCGGCAATTGCTTTCGGGTGAAACTCACCTTGGCAGGTGACCTTGTGGTAGTTGTTGGAGGGTGAGGTCATACCGCGCCAAGCGACGACGGTAATTACCAAGCACACAACCACGACGGCGAGTACCACGAAAACTACCTCGTAAAAAGCTGGCTTGTCGTGACTAGGAGCTGCCAGCTCCCGCGGTGCTGCAGTGCTGATGGCGCTCTCCTTTCGACGAACTTGCGGTCGGCTAGAGCTGGACCTGATTGTGTTGGTGCTAGTCTTCACGGTAGGGCTCCTATAGGTAAGGAAAGCCCCTCTCCGCCCGCTTTTGACTTATATGTATTGTACTATAAATAACATTGATTGTCAAGCTATACCTGATAAATAACTCCATACCTTCACGCACAAGCACTTTACTGATACAATAACCTATTGATTATGGATGCATTACACTTCAAACGAACCAAAATTATTGCCACGATTGGCCCCGCTTCTGAAACCCCAGAGAAGATTCATGCGTTACTAGCTGCAGGAGTAAATGGGGCGCGACTGAACATGAGTCACGGTACTCATGCCGAGCATGCCCTACGCCTCATCCACATTCGTGCAAGTGCTAAAAAGCTAGAACGCAGTGTAGCGATAATTGCGGATTTGCAAGGTCCAAAAATTAGACTTGGTAATCTGCCGGCAGGCGGAGTTGAGATTGCTGCAGGAGATACGCTGCGTCTTGCCTATGAAGCAGACTATACATCTACCGGAATCTTTCCGATCCAATATGATTTTTCCACAGCAATTCAAAAGGGCGATGCACTTTTTTTGCGCGATGGCCAAGTCAAGACCACCGTACAAAGTGTGCGCAACGGCGTGATTTCGGCTCGGGCTCACAATAGTGGCAAAGTATTATCCAAGCATGGTATTAACTTGCCTGATACCAAGCTTGATAAAAGTGTCATTACTGACAAAGACCGCATTGATATTGCCTGGGCGCTGAAGCATGACGTAGATTATGTTGCGCTTTCGTTTGTCCAGACAGCCGAAGACATCATCCAGCTTCGCAAGATTCTGATTGCTGCTAAGTCGGACATTAAAATTATTGCTAAGATCGAAACTAAGCTTGCCACCAAGCATCTAACGGAAATCATTAACGCTTCTGATGCGGTGATGGTGGCTCGCGGTGACTTGGCAACTGAAACATACCCCGAAGAAGTGCCAGTCTTGCAGAGACGCATCATTGCCTACGGTCGCGTAGCCAAAAAGCCAGTAATTGTCGCTACTCAAATGCTTGAGAGTATGATGAACTCACTGCAGCCAAGTCGAGCAGAGGTATCTGACATTGCCTCAGCGGTCGGTAGTGCTACTGATGCTGTTATGCTCTCGGGCGAGACGGCAGCCGGGAATTATCCAGTCGAGACAGTTGTCATGATGAAGCGAGTGATTTTGAAAATGGAAGAATATTTGACAGAGATGCATCGCCACTTTGACGTACCGCCGGATAGTGACCAGCAGTCAGATACGGGCGTGGCATACGCAGCCGTTTCGCTGGCTCGTCAGCTCAAAGTGAAGATTATTCTGGCAGAAACTCTGACCGGGTCAACTGCCTTAGGTATTGCCAGCTTTCGACCATATCAATCCATAGTAATGCTTAGTCCACATATGCGTATTTGCAACCAACTGGCAATCGTCTGGGGGAGCAAGCCATTCTTGACTCGAAAGCGATTTGAAGCCGAAGGAAGAGTATTTCGAATTCTCAAAAAACGTGGCAATCTCAAGTCTGGGGATATGATTGTGACTGCCTTTGGCAAGCAGCGCGGCGTGGCTGGTGGCACCGACACAGTCCGCCTTATCCAGGTACCATAATTACCTCCATAGCCAAAAAATTCTGAAGTGACTATAATAATGCTAATGGTATTAATATAAATGGGCGGAATGGGCGAGCTGTGGCACTAATCGTTGGAAATTGGAAGATGAACCTTACGGTGAGCGAGAGCTCATTGCTGCTTGAGCGTCTGGCTAGTGGTATCAAGCATACCGAGAATTACCTGGTGATCTGCCCCGGTTTTGTGGCTGTGCATGCCTTACACCAAGCACTTCACAGTCGACAGCTCGAGGGTCTCTTTAAGCTCGGCGTGCAGAATATTAATGATCATGATGAAGGAGCATTTACTGGTGAGGTTTCCGCAGTTCAAGTAAAAGATTTGGTTGACTACGCCATTATCGGACACTCTGAACGGCGCCAGCTTTTTGGTGAGCGAGATGAACTGTTGGCCAAAAAAGTGGCAGCAGCATTGCGCCATGACCTTATCCCTATCCTTTGTGTTGGCGAGACACTGAGCGAGCATGATGCTGGCGAAACTCGCCAGGTGATCCAAGATCAACTGAGTGTTGATCTTGGCGAGGTTTCAGCGGAAGATCTGGCGGATTTTGTCATTGCCTATGAGCCAATTTGGGCGATTGGTAATGATAGAGCTGACCAGCCAGATGACGCCAATCAAGTCCTTGCACATATTCGTAATTTTGTTGCCGGCCAATATGGAGTAG
>JBBSBN010000046.1:0-4921 GCA_038251205.1 Candidatus Saccharimonadia bacterium
CTGACGGCAAAGGGTGAGGAAATCGATCGCATTATTGGGTATTCTACCGGGGCAGATGACTATCTCCCCAAACCTTTCAGCCCCACTGAACTATTGGTGCGAATTCGAGCATTGTTACGGCGTCCAAAAGTTCAGAATGGCACGACACTCAAGCTGGCTGATCTCAGCTTGGATCCAGCGAATTTTGTTGTGTCCCGCGCCGGCCAATCAATCTCTCTATCCGCCCGAGAATTTGCGCTGCTTGAGTATCTCATGCGCAACCCGGATCGAGTGCTAACCAAAGACAACATAATTGCACATGTTTGGGACTATGATGCCGATGTTTTGCCAAACACGGTCGAAGTATACGTCGGCTACTTACGAGCAAAAATTGAACAGCCGTTTGATGATACGCCACTACTGCAGACCGTCCGTGGCTTTGGCTACAAGCTAAGTGCTGATGCTGGCGCAGCGAACTCAGCTAAATCTAATAAAGCTTCCCTAAAATCTAATTCAAGATGATTAAGCTTCCGGTGATTCGCTCGGCCGTTGCTAAGCTTACAATGGCATATCTTGCCATTATTATGCTTCTAAGTCTGGGTTTCAGCTTCTTACTCTACCGCATCTCAAGTGGTGAAATTAGCTATAGCTTGCGTCACCAAAGCACATTCTTCAATCGCTTGCGAGCACCCATCCTCAATGACTTTGAGCAGCTCCGTCTGCGCCAGTTGGTTCAGAGCCAAGCTCACCTGCGCGAAAACCTCTTCTTATTTAATCTCTGCACCTTGGCAATTGGTGGTGCAGTCAGCTTTCTTTTGGCTCGCCACACGCTTCAGCCAATCGAGGATGCATTGGAGGCTCAAAGTCGTTTTACTGCCGATGCTAGCCACGAGCTGCGGACGCCCTTAACCGCAATGCAAACTGAGATCGAGGTTGCACTTCGCAACCCTAAGCTTAGTCCGAAGCAAAGTAAAGCGCTGCTCGCTAGTAATCTTGAGGAGGTAGCTAAACTCCGAGCTCTTGCTACAGGACTGCTGCGGCTTACCTCTCAGAGTGGCAAGGATTTTGTGATGGAGCCGATTGCGCTCGAGCAAATCGCTGATGAGGCCATTGACCGGCTTACTCCCGCTGCCTCTGCCAAAAGGGTGAGTATCAAGAAAGACTTAGGACGGGTTGCGGTACTTGGCGATGTGCCCAGTTTAACTGAGCTAGCGGTAATACTGATTGATAATGCCATTAAATATAGTAATACCCGAAGCGTAATAGAAGTTCGAGTGCATGTTCTTAATAAGCACGGACTGCTTAGTGTGACCGATTATGGTCGTGGTATGGCTCCAGACCAGCAAGTTCATATTTTTGAGCGGTTTTGGCGAGCTGATCCAGCTCGAGCTAAGACAACGGTCGAATCGGATGGCCATGGCCTCGGCTTGTCGATCGCTCAAAAAATTGCAGATCTGCATCGCGGTACTATTGAGGTAAAAAGCAAGCTAGGGAATGGCTCGACGTTTACTATTAAGCTTCCTCTTGCGAAGAAATCCACAACATAATCCTATCTGGACCTTCTTACGATATACCTTGACAAGGCAAGCATTTTAAACTATACTGAACACTTGTGTTGATAGTCTGAATACTGACGAAAACTCGAGTTTCAAAGGGGAAATCTTGTCTTTCAAGTCCAACGCACAATACGCACTGCTAGCCACGGGTGGCGTACTCATGGTTCAGCGCAGCAGGATTCGCGATCGCATTGCTCGCGCCGGCAATGCCGCCGCTGAGCTTCTGGCAGGCAAGCCCACCCGGGCGACTGCCAATGCAGCGGGCCAGCTGTACCAGCGCGATTTGCAACATCGTCGAGTCGACCAGCTCGTCGAGCGATTCAACCGGCAGTTCGCGTCCAGTCGGTCTCGCGCCTCCTAGCACGCGCATCCGCTCTTGCGGTTTTGCACTGCGACCCCAACCAAGTACTGCTTTCGCTTCAAAGTGAAGGCTGTCCTATCCACCCAGACCCACGTGGTCGGCTTTTGCCGGTACGTGGGTCGTTCTATTTGGTAAAAAGCTTGAGGCACTTTCTTTGGCTTGGACAAGCCTTGCAAAATAGCTATGCTCCGAAGCCTCGTGCCTGTCTGTGGTAAGCTTGAAAACAAGGAGCCGGTGAGAAGGTTGAAGCAGCGTCGCGCACCCACAATACCGCGTGCGGATTGGTCCGCTCGCGCCATAGTAAGTCCCAGGTTTTATAACCGCAATGGCATGTTAGTAGCCCAAGAGCTTTTGGGCTGCTTTTTGGTTCATCACACACCAAGCGGCATATTGTGTGGAAAAATTGTGGAGACAGAAAGCTATTTGAATGATGATCCAGCTAGCCATAGCTTTCGCGGTCAGACCGACCGTAATGTAGTTATGTTTGGCCCAAGTGGACATATCTATATGTATTTTATTTATGACATGCATTGGTGTTTCAATGTAGTGAGTGGTCCGAAAGGGAGCGGTGAGGCAGTATTGATTCGGGCACTTGAGCCTACGTACGGAGTGCCCCAAATGCAAGTGAATCGTAAGCTTGATATCATAACCCGGCTTTGCAATGGACCTGCCAAGCTGGTCCAAGCATTGGGCATACCGCCACGCTATAATGGAGCCAAAATCACGCAACCTCAACTCTATATCGAGGCTCGTCTATCATCATCAAAGATAGTCTCGGCTCGCCGTATCGGCTTACGTCAAGGCAAAGAGGCTCTTCAGCGATTCTATTTGGCTGACAATAAATTCATATCATATAAATAATTGTGGATAAGTAAAACCAACAGGTCAAAATAACCATGCTTAAAAGTAAGCATAAGCCTTAAAACCGTACATAAAACGAGCTATAATAAAAGTACAACATCGAAAGGGGGTGATGTGAGATGAAGAAGCGAAGCACTAAAGTCGTACGAACTAGGCCACTAGCCGTACGCCGAGCGACTCGAAGTCTGGACGATGTCTTAGACCAAATGGCTGTCCGATGGGCCGTCCGAGCCGAGCGCGTGCAGCACAAAACCCTCATCAAATCTAACGGATAAGCAAAGTGAAAATTACTAAAAAATAGCTGGCAGCGTGTGGGGGCGACTGGCAGCTTCTTTTTGGTCATTTTTGATGCAAACTTGCTATAATAGCAGCATGTCTCAGGTAAAAATCTATTCTTGGAATGTAAACGGTATCCGCGCAGTACTGCGCAAAGAGGAGTTTGTGCCTTTTGTAAAAAAGCATAAACCAGACATTCTTTGCATACAAGAAACCAAGGCCAAAGAGGGTCAGGCAGAGATTGATCTCCCGGAGTATGACGAGTTTTGGAATTCAGCTGAAAAGCCAGGCTATTCGGGTACGGCTATTTTTTCCGGTATTAAGCCAGTCAAAGTTATTAATGGTCTTCCAGCCGATATCATCAAGAAGTTCAAAGTGACAGGGGATGTTTTTGGTGACCCCAATAAAGAGGGTCGAGTTATAGCCGCCGAGTATGACAAATTTATTGTTCTGACTGTCTATACGGTCAATTCCAAAGATGATTTGAGCCGCGTTCCGCTTCGCCACAAGCATTGGGATCCGGCTTTCCTAGCCTATGCCAAGCAATTGGAGAAGAAAAAGCCAGTAGTATTCTGCGGTGATCTTAATGTAGCCCATACTGAGGATGATCTAGCAAGACCAAAAGAGAATAGGGGCAAGCGAGGATTTACTGATGAAGAGCGCGAAGGTTTCGATGCATTTATCAAGGCGGGTTTTGTAGATACTTTTCGAATATTTCAGCAAGGGTCTGGGTATTACAGTTGGTGGACTCACTGGGCGAATGCCCGAGCCAATAATGTTGGTTGGCGCATCGACTATGTTATGGTTTCTGCCAAGCTCGAAGATAAAGTCAAAGCCGCGCAGATACATACAGATGTTATGGGCTCCGATCATTGTCCTGTCTCCATTACTCTTGAAGTATGAAAAAATTCACAGCCCTTTTCTTAGTGAAAGACGAGGAAGTTCTTTTGGCGCAGAAGAAAACTGGACTAGGCATTGGACGTTACAATGGGGTGGGCGGCAAAGTCGAGCTGGACGAAACAATTGAGCAAGCTATGATTCGAGAATGTCAGGAAGAAATCGACGTAATACCAACTCGTTTTCATCCTGCAGCAGAGGTAGTTTTTCGTGAGTATAATGACGGCGAGCCTTACGTAGTCCATGCCCATGTCTTTCTTGCCAGTGCGTGGAGAGGAATTCCGAAAGAATCTGAAGAAATGGCCGATCCACGTTGGTTTGCGATTGATTCATTACCGTTTAATCAAATGTGGCCCGATATTCAATACTGGTTGCCACGAGTTTTGGCAGGTGAACTATTGCACTGTGAATTTGTGCTCGATAAAGATGATCAATTACTATCAAAGCAAGTTCAGCGGATCACGAGTCTAGACTTTTGATCTTAAAACTGCTAGAATAGTCAAATTATGGCAAAGAAAACCGCACGTGCACTCATAGTGCTCAAAAACCCCAAGACCGGCAGCTTGTACTATACCCACAAGAATTCAACCAATACGCCGGATAAATTGAGCTTGCGCAAATTCGATAAGAAAACTCGTCAAGTAGAGACGTTTACAGAGTCAAAAGTTAAGCTTGGCTAAGATGCCATAGCTTGTCTATGTGGCCAAGCCTGGTATCATAGAGCTATGAAAAAAGTATCGCCCAAGAAGTATCTTGCTCCAGTAATCTTCGGAGTAGTTGTACTTGTTATTGTAATATTTGCGGCAATTGCCTTGAGCTCGCCCGACAAAGGTTCATCTGGTAACAAAGGTGATGATACAGGGACGGTGCAGACAGTTACGGGAAAACAGCTTGATCAGCTGCAAACAGGCTGGTCGCAAGGGCCAGATGATGCCAAGGTAACATTTGTAGAATTTGGTGATTACCAGTGCCCATCTTGCGGCAATGCTTA
>JBBSBN010000047.1:0-4914 GCA_038251205.1 Candidatus Saccharimonadia bacterium
AGCTTGTTCCATCTCCCTAACAACAGAGCAGACTCTGGATCCACGCCAGTCGAGAGAACTGGAAGTCGTGAAATAGCCGCTCCTGCTGAGGTGTCAACCAAAGGTTTAATATTAGGCAGCAATATCTATAGAGGGCATGAGAGTATTATTAAGCTTTCAGACGACGATCGCCGCCGCCATGTCTATATCGTAGGACAAACCGGAACTGGTAAGTCGGTGACACTTGAAAATTCTGTTGTTCAAGACATGGCTGCTGGCCGTGGCCTGGCTTTTATTGATCCTCATGGCGATACTGCGGAGAAATTATTAGCAAAAGTTCCACCCTCTCGCGCTCAAGACGTTATTTATTTTAATCCGGCTGATACTGACCAGCCAATGGGATTGAACTTATTACAGTTTGATCGTCCCGAGCAGAAGGACTTTCTTATTCAAGAAACTATTAATATGCTCTATAAGCTCTACGATCCGCAAGGGAGTGGGATTATCGGGCCACGATTTGAGCACTGGTTCCGAAATGCCGCTCTTACCATTATGGCTGATCCGGATGGAGCGACATTTCTCGAGATTCCAAAGGTGTTTACTGACAATGACTTTCTAAAGAAAAAGTTCAAATATATAACTGATCCAACAGTGCAAGATTTCTGGACGAAGGAAATGGCCCAGACAAGTGATTACCACAAATCGGAGATGTTGGGTTGGTTTGTATCCAAGTTTGGAGCTTTTGCGAGTAATGATATTATGCGCAACATCATTGGCCAGAAGCAAAGCGCATTTGATATGCGTCAGATAATGGATGAAGGGAAGATTTTGATCGTCAATTTATCCAAAGGCTTAGTGGGGGAACTTAACTCGAAATTACTCGGCATGATATTTGTAATCAAATTTCAAGCTGCAGCGATGGGTCGTGCTGAAATGCCAGAAGATCAGCGCCGTGATTTTACGCTCTATGTCGATGAGTTTCAGAATTTTAGCACAGATAGTTTTGCTTCTATTCTTTCCGAAGCGCGTAAATATCGGCTGAGCTTAGTGGTGGCTAATCAATTCATTGGGCAGCTTAATGAGCAAGTGCGTGAAGCAGTGTTTGGAAATGTTGGTACCATCTTATCTCTTCGTTGTGGTCCGGAAGATGCTGAAGTTTTAGCAAAACAGTTTGAACCAAGCTTTGCCGCAGCAGACCTGGTAAATTTACCAAATCTCCACGGCGCTTTACGCTTGATGAGCAATGGGTTACCAAGTACACCATTCTCGCTCAAAATATTATTTCCTCCTGTGGGCGAGGCTAATGATCAGGTTGCCAAAGCAGTAATTGAATACTCTCGTACTCACTACGGTAAGCCAAAGGCAATAATTGATGCAGCAATCTTGGCAAGCCTTCGTCCATCCACTCCACCCCCCCCAGTGGCCACTTCTGCACCGACGACCGCTCCAACTTCTCCCAATCCAGCAAAACCGCCAGAACCGACTACTGTTGCCTCCTAACCACAAGCAGTATACAATAAGGCCTGAAAGGTCCTTGGTTATATAAATGCTTGTTCGTGAACTTCTAACCAATCTTAAGCTTGGTCGACTCGATGAGAGTAAGCTGGTGTTTTATGCCAAGCGTCTCGCTGGTGAATCTTCGATTCGTATACTCGGCGCCCTGTTGATTGTTGGTGCTGTTGTATTTCATACCATTACTTTCCTCTCTCCGCCTAAGCCAAGTAATGCCTCAAGCTCTAATGATATATTGCCAGGAGGTTTTACTAGTAAGCAGGACTTACTTAGTAAGTGGGATGCACACACAGTTTTTGGTGAAGGTGCCATCCAGGTTTACTACGGCTATTTTGGCATTACCCGAGAAAATATAGCCAATGCTACCGATACTACAATTTCCATTAACCAAGCTTCTGATATATGGTCAATCGGCCATAACCCCCATTCTTCTCAAGACCGACTCCTCAATGTGGGCTTTGGGCTCCAGATTTATATCCGACCGCTCTCTTCGTGGGGGAATTCGAGCTATCACGTACTCCGAGGAATTACATCACGTGGGCAAGAATTCTTTATCCTCTATGGCTGTGGTAATGCTGCTTTTCATGGTATTCCAACGCCTCCGCCACCTCCTCCTCCGCCACCTCCTCCTCCTCCGCCAAAGATTGTGAGCTACCTCTGCACAGGATTGACTGCAACTCCGGCTCGAGGTAATGCCCCGCTCAAGGTTACCTATAAGGCCACTTCTCAAGTTCAAAATACCACTCTCCAAAACTACTTATTCGATTTTGGTGACGGAGTCACCACAAGTAGTACAAGCGGGCAAATCATTCATACCTACGCTAGACCGGGCAGCTACGTCACGCATGTACGAGTTAAGACAGCTGCGGGCACAACAGGTATCGTGGCGGCTTGCCAGCGCACCATTGCTGTGCTGGCACCAAGCTTGAGTTATATCAAAACTGCAGATAATATGACCGTTAAAACAGCCAATGGAAAACCCACAAATGCCAATAACACGACAGCAAAAGCTGGAGATGTTATACGATACACGCTTCGCGTTAACAATCGTGGTAATGGAGCCTTTGCCGGCTTTGTCTTTAATGAAGACATCAATGATATCCTTGAGTATGCCACGCTGACGAATCCGGGTGGCGCACAGACCAAGGATGGCACTTTGAGCTGGTCAAAAACTGATATTGGTGCTCACGCTGCAGCAATAAAGACTTTTACAGTAACAATTAAGAGTCCGATCCCAGATAAGCCGACTAGCGTAAGTGACCCACAAAGCTATGATCTTCATATGGATAATGTATTTTTTGCCAACGCTGTTCGTATTAATCTCCCATCGCCACCGCTCAAGACCGTGGAGACAACCACTACTACCTTGCCACAAACTGGACCAGGCTGGGTCAGTATAATCCTAGCCCTATTTGCTGCTGGTGCTACCTTCCTCTACTTGCGCAATCGCTTGCTTCGCCGAGAATTAGAAATCGCTCATAATCTAGCCCGAGGAGGTAGTCATGGCTGAACGCTTATCAAATCCCGAGGAAGCTCAGTCCTCCTCCAATAATGTAGAGCTCAAAGCTGAGCAGCCAACTCCCACTTCTGTCGAGCAGCAACGAGCTGATGAAGCCAGGGCAGAGATGGCCGAGAAGCATGCTGGTAAACAGCTCGAGCAGCTAAAGCAGCAAAAACCTGAAGCCAAGAGTGAACAGCCTGAAAAAAATGAAAAAACCGAGCATAAGTCTGAGCGCCAGCCCAAACCCGAGCAAGAAGCGAAGCCAACTAAAGCTCAACGAAAAACTGCTTTCAATGAAGAAATTGCTACCATCCGTTCTCACTTGAGCCCGGCTCAAGCTCGCTTGAGTAAAGTAGTCCACAATCGGGCTATTGAATCAGCCAGCCAGGCATTAGAAGAAACCGTATTTCGACCTTCATTAGTACTAGGTGGCTCCATCGGAGCAGTCATAGTGGGTGGTGGCTTTTATGTCTTTGCCAAAGTCCGTGGATACCCTGTGACTGGTAGTGAATTCATCGTGGGTTTAATAGTTGGAGGTTTCCTGGGGTTGGTGGCAGAATTAATCTGGCGAAGCGTCGTTCGCAACCCAAAGCAGTAGTCGAACCTGTATAATGGGAAGGAAAAAATCGATATTTCACTCAATTAAGCAATCAAAATATAATCTTGTAGTATTGGCTATAGTGGCGTTAGTGCTGGTGATAGCCGGGTATTCTTTGATTCACACGCACGCTTCTCAGCCTGCCAGCTCGCTTAGTGCCGGTGCAGGCAAGCTGGCAGGAAGGTCTGCTGTTTGTGTGGATCCTACTGCCGCCAATACTGTCGCCGCCCAATTTGGGAGTCGTGCTGGTAAACCCATCCCGTGGGTGGCAGCTCCTGTCTCAAATGCCACTATTGGTAATACTTTTACAATCTCGGCTGGGGTAGACAACTATATTGCTGGTCAAAAAGTACAATTTTGGCATGATGGCTTGCAATATATCGGCGATGGTGTTGCCGGGCCAGTAGGGTTTGTTTATGACTGGGATACTACAACTGTCGCAAATGGACCCCATACCCTAGCAGTCTCTACCTATAATGCTCGGGGTAATCAGTGTTTCTCAGGCCCAATTACATTTAATGTCTTCAATACACCACTTACTAATCGTAGCCGTTTGGGGGTAGACTTGAATACTCTCCCAGTCGGTATAAGCTTGGCTCAAGCTTATAGTAAAGTTGCGTCAATGGGCTTTGGCTGGGTTCGATCCGGGCCTTTCTTTACTTCCTATAATAACGTAGCAATATTTGATGCCGACCTTGATCAAGCCAAACGAACTGGTGTCAAAGAAATGGTCGTGCTGACCTATGCCTATGGGGACTTAGGTTGTGGTGGTGGCAAGTGCGCACCAAAAGATCCGGCTGCTTGGGCGCACTATGCAGGACAGCTAGTAGCACACTGGCGACAAAAATATCCTGGCGTAGTGAGTGCAGTCGAAGTCTGGAATGAGGCAAATAATAGTCAATTCTGGAATCCAGTCAATCCAGCTGCGTATACTGATCTTTTGAGGAGAAGCTATCTGGAGATAAAAGCAGCTGATCCCAGCGTGCAAATTGTTGCAAGTGGCACTTCCCCGGGCGGCGGTAATAAAAGCGCTACTAGCACAACTGACCCAACCAATCCAGCAACATTTGTAGCTCAAATGTACGCGGCTGGGGCAAAAGGCTACTTTGATGTTGCAGCAAATCATCCGTATGATGTGTGCTGTAGTACCGCTAATGTTAGTGGAGGCGGATTACGAAACACCTTCTGGATTCGCCAGGTATTAAATGGGCAAGGTGAGAATGCAAAGCAAATTTGGAGCACAGAAGCTGGAATTGCTTCTTGCTGGCCATATCCTAGCAATACTCAACATGTAATGACTGAGGCCCAGCGTGCATCCCGTATC
>JBBSBN010000048.1:0-4779 GCA_038251205.1 Candidatus Saccharimonadia bacterium
TAATAGCCCTAGGAAGCGGAGGTTTAGTCGGTAGAGGGCTCGGCAACAGCTATCAAGTCTACGGCTATCTACCAGAAGCTACCAATGACTCGATTTTCGCTTTAATCGGCGAACAATTTGGCTTCGTTGGCACGTTTACGCTCATGCTGCTTTTTAGTATAGTAGTGTACAGAGGGTATAAGATTAGCCGCCATAGCCCGGATAGCTTTGGACGCTCGGTTGCGATTGGGATCACGGTCTGGATAGGCTTGCAGGCAGCGATAAATATTGCTGCCATGCTTAATCTCGTACCATTGACGGGTATTCCGCTACCGTTTATTAGCTACGGCGGAACAAGCTTATTGTTTTCGTTGATTGCTATGGGCATCCTACAAAATATCTCACGTTACACAACTTACGAGGTAAACTATGCGAATTATCGTGGCAGGCGGGGGGACCGCCGGACATATCACGCCGACCCTAGCAATAGTCGACGAGTTAAAAGACCAGCTTGAATCAGTCGATGTCCTTTTCATTGGATCTGGATCAGCTTTAGAGCGTACAGTACTCAAGCACGCCAAGATAAGCTATGTGGGTATCTCCGCAGGCAAATATCGTCGTTATAACCGAGGTTTACTCAAGGCTGCACTTGATCTTCACACTAATTGGCAAAATTTTCGCGATATGTTTAAAGTGGTTGGGGGCCTCTATCAGTCCTATAGAATTCTCCGGAAATTCAAACCAGACGTTGTATTTATCAAAGGAAGTTATGTGGGTGTACCTGTTGGTATAGCAGCTCGCCGCCTCAAAATTCCAACTGTGCTGCATGATTCAGATGCCAAGCTCAGTCGTACCACACAAATCCTGGCCAAAGCCGCTGCTGAAATCGGAGTAGGCTGGCCTGTAGAACAATATAGGGAGTATGCGCTGCCTAACTTAGTGTATGTTGGTATCCCAATACGGCCCGAGATTCTCGAAGGCAGCCGGAGCAAAGCTCAAGACCAATTTAAGTTAGACATACAAAAACCGAACATACTCATCTACGGTGGTAGTCGCGGCGCGCATATTATAAATGAAGCTATATTTGAAAACATTCAGATGCTCAGTAAAAGATACAATGTCCTGCATGTAACGGGGGAGAGCGATGCCGAACAGGCAAGGTTTTTGGCAAGCCGGCTTGAACCAAGCGAAAAGAAACGCTACAAAGTATTTGAATACCTGCACAAAGAAGTTGGTTTGGCATATGCCTGTGCTGATGTCGTAATAGCACGAGCCGGAGCGACCACTATAGCAGAACTTGCCGCCTGGAAGAAGGCTACAATCTTAATCCCTTATGCGGCAGCTGCTAACCAAGATCAATGGCACAATGCCCAGCTTCTGAGCAAAGCCGGGGCAGCACGAGTGATCGATCAAGAGAAATTGGCTGGCTTGCGCTTAATGAGCGAAATAGATCGACTGATAGATAGCGCAAGTGATCGTAAGTATTTATCTGAGCAAATTGCGAAATTTGCCCGGCCGCATGCGGCCCGAGATGTTGCTCAATTGATTCGTCAAGCCAGCAAGTCCACACATCACCAACCGAGGGAAAAAAGTGCCACAACGCGGCCGTAATGTCCGGCGAACGGCCCAGCCAAGCTATCGTAGTAGCTATAGTCTACCGCGATCTCAATTTCATTGGCGGCGTTATGTTTCAATAATTGTTCTTCTTCTTGTCGTGGGTGGAATTCTTTATAGTGTCTTTTTCTCCGGACTATTTACCATCAGTCAAATTGAAGTGGTAGGCAATAAGACTATTCCAACTGCAGAGGTTACTGATCAAGTTAATAAGAGTCTATCGAGTGGATTGGCAGGGCATAATATACTATTTGTGAACTCATCTGCCGTAGCAAAAAGCTTACAGACTGCGAATGATCACTTTAGCCAGGTTACGGTAAGTCGCCATTTCCTGCATAAGCTAACTGTAGCGGTAGTAGAGCGTAAGCCAGCCTTACTGTGGCAATCAGCCAATATCGTCTATATCCTTTCAAGCGACGGGCGAGCAGTCGGACAAGCTTCTGAACTAATACCGAACGGTCTATTGCTCATACACGACAATGCTAATCTACCCGTAAAGCTTGGGGAGGTGATAGTACCGATGCAGTTTATCAGCTTTGCAAATCAGGTGGCGGGAGAGTTAAAAGCAAAGGGATTTGAGGTGATTGATATGTCGGTACCGGTAACCACGAATGAGCTCTATGTCAAGATAAAGGGGGATTACGTTATCAAATTCAACACCGATAGACCAGCCGGGGAACAGGTGAGTGATCTCAGTGCAGTAATAGCCAGTTTAAAGAGCCAACATAAAACCCCGCACGACTATATAGATTTGCGTGTCGCGGGTCGAGTCTTTTATCAATAAATTATATTTCTATCCGTTGTCATCTGGGCAAAAAACATCAAAACTCCCCCAACTTAAGTTCGGGTTTTGTTCATGCTATAAACTCAATAATGATAGGCTTTTTTAAATTATGCGTACAGTGCTCATAATAAATATAAAATGGGGGAATAAAATTTTTATAAATTTGTTGCAAATATGACATTTAAAACATGAATTTTTAAAGATTCAATAGTAGAAATTATCCCTACAAATAAAGGTTAAATTGCGCTTATAGCAAGTAAGAACCAAAGGTTATGTATCGTAGTTACTTGATAGTATACAGCAGAGTATTAAACCATATACGACCAATGACACAGCAAGCCAATAAGACCTGCATAGCTACATAGAAATGTGCCATTGAAAGCGTTTTACGTATATTGAGTCAGGTTCATTGCAGCATGGACTGTGTCGCAAAATAGTTATTGTGCGTCGCTATCTCTAACTTATACAATGTGGCTTTGATTATGCTGCAAATGCTCGTAACCCACATTATTTCGTTATTGTCTGTCGTTTTTACCTGAGTCTTAACGCCGTTTACCACTATATGCCGGCTGGCGGCGATTATCTCGTTGGTTTGGGTTTTTGAGCTGATCACTGTAGTTTTTAGTAGGTACACCATCAATGTTCGGTTTTTGTCTAAATGAAGGAATTTCTGGGTTTGGCTGGTTTGACTGAGCTGTTTGCTGCGTTGCTTCGCCTTGCTGCCCATGAGCTGACTGCTGATTGGAGCCGTGAGTATCTACCCTACTCTGCTGGGGTGCTGGCCCATTACTGCCACCTTCAGAGCTATTTCCAAACCCCGACCATTCTTTAATAAGCTCTTCAACATCAGCCCTATTGGCCGAGTAAGCTTTGCGAGAAAGTTCGAGAATCTGAGGAGTCATATCTCGGGTTGGTTCTGGCATATGGAGGGTTCGAGCTGAAAACGGTACGCTCGTCTCCCCATCGATACTCATAGCTACATAAATATTTTGGATATTCAGATTTACCAAGTCGTTTGGCTCAAAAACAGGCTCAAAGTATTTACTCAAAGAGGTAGCATCGGATGCTCCAACCCGGAATGTAATCATTGAGCCAACATTACCAAAGACCGCCTCACGAACATCTTCCCCCATCTGCGCCACATACTGGTTGGCAACGGTTAGGTAGAGACCATACTTACGAGCCTCACTGAGAATAACTGCAAAGCTCTCTGTCGCAAAATTTTGGAATTCATCAACATAGAGATAGAATGGTCGACGTTCCTTGAGTGGAATGTTTGCCCGACTCATAGCTGCCAACTGGATCTTCGTAATGATTAGGGCACCGAGAATCGAAGCATTATCCTCCCCAATTCGCCCACGTGATAGGTCCACCACCAATATTTTCCCTTCGTCCATGATCTGGCGAATGTCAAAACTAGAGCGAGCCTGGCCTAAAACATTGCGAATTAACGGGTTTGCAGTGAAGGCTCCTACCTTGTTTAGTACCGGCGCCACAGCTTCAGTTGCAAACTTTTCATTCCAGGAGGCAAACTCATTCATCCAGAAGGCTCGCACGACTGGATCAGTCACATTTGAGACTACATGCTTGCGATAGCCTTTATCAGTCAACATCCGAGTAATCCCAAGCATGGTTGCATCAGGTGTCTCAAGGAGGCCAAGTAAGGTGAATCGCAAGATGTGCTCAAGTCGTGGGCCCCAAGAATTTCCAAACATCTTCTGTAAAACTCCCACAATTTCAGACGCAATGGCTGAACGCATGTTTGGATCTGAGTTCTCCATTGGATTAAAGGATATAGGAAAATCAAGATCAGCCGGGTTAAAGTACACCACATCTTGAACTCGTTTCTCGGGAATATAACGCATGATATCTTGAGCAAAGTCACCATGAGGGTCTACTACAGCAAAACCGTGCTCGTGATAAATATCAGATAATGCTAGGAGTTGAAGTAAGAAACTTTTACCTACACCACTCTTACCTATGATATAGAGGTGCCGAGCTCGGTCGGCTCTCTTGATGCCAAACTTGGTGTTACCCAGTCGGAAGGTGGTCGTACCGATTAGACTTAAGTCTTCAGCCGCTGTATTGGCTAGCGTTGGGAGTAAAGCTGGCGGCTCTCCCACCTTCGTGCTCGTCCAGGCAATATTTGGTGTTTCTACTGATGTGTGGGGCAAATGATAGAGACTAGCTAGCTCTTCAATATTAAAGATGTAGCCACCACCAATAAACAATCGCGCTTGATAGTCATGGAGAGCCTTCTCTCCGCGCTGTAGTGGACCAGCCGTGAAACCATTCAAGTTAATGGTATTAAACTGCTTAAACCCCCCTACAAGAGCTTGGAGACGTGACTGAGCAGTTATTTCACTCTCACCTAGATAGCAGGCTCGAATTTTAACCGCATA
>JBBSBN010000049.1:0-4429 GCA_038251205.1 Candidatus Saccharimonadia bacterium
CGGTAATCGAGCCACCAAACTACGCAAACTACCGCCGTCCCTTGATTCTACTGGTAATCGCCGCCTCCCTGCCGCACTAACCCCGGCGCAGAAAGCCGCCATCGCAACAATTACACTCCCAGTAACTCCAACTGACCCCCCGGTATTGCTGTATGGCATTACTGGCTCTGGCAAGACAGAAATATACGCTCAGGCCGCTGCAAAGGTTTTAGTTGCTGGTAAATCTGTATTACTACTTGTACCGGAAATAAGCTTAACCCCGCAAATAATTGAGTATTTTAACGCACGAATGGCTGCTCCGCTCATTATTACCCATTCAAAACTCACCCCAGCCGCTCGTCGACATGCTTGGTTGCAAGCACTGAATGCGACCGAGCCTGTAATAGTAATTGGCGCGAGATCTGCGCTTTTTCTACCCCTTGCTAAACTTGGGCTCATCATCATTGACGAGCAGCATGAAAGTGGCTATAAACAATCCGCGGCACCTCGATATCTGGCCAGCCAT
This sequence comes from Candidatus Saccharimonadia bacterium, assembly GCA_038251205.1. Classification (GTDB taxonomy): domain Bacteria; phylum Patescibacteriota; class Saccharimonadia; order CAILAD01; family JBBSBN01; genus JBBSBN01. Next base: position 506 of record JBBSBN010000049.1, read on the forward strand.
GTAGCAGCCACACTTGCCAAATTAAGTAAGGCACGACTTGTACTCGGTAGCGCTACTCCAAGTATTACAGACTACTATCTCGCCAGCAAAGAGAGGCTTAAGCTAGTCTCACTCGCCGAGCGAGTCGGAGGCGGTTCTCGGCCTAAAGTCCATATTGTAGCACTCCAGAAAGGTGAGGGCATTCTAAGCCAGCCCCTGCTTCAGGCTATTACCAACACCTTGGCTCAAAAAAAACAAATTCTACTTTTTTTAAATCGACGCGGTAGCGCAAATGCCCAAATCTGCACCAATTGCGGCTATACGGCACGGTGCCGTCGTTGCGAGATGGTCTTAAGTTTTCATCAGGATCAAGCACGGATGATTTGTCATCTTTGCGGACTGAGCAGTTCACCTGTGGCAATCTGTCCCGGCTGTCATGAAACAGACGGATTACTCTTTGTTGGAGCTGGTACCCAAAAGCTTGAAACACTTATAAGGGAGACTTTTCCTGAAGCCCGATTGGCGCGGCTAGATAAAGATAATTCTTCAATTGAGAGACTTACGCAGATTTATGACCAAATGAAGCGTCGTCGACTCGATATTCTCATTGGCACACAAATGATTGCCAGAGGACTCGATTTTGAACACATTCGTCTGGTGGGGGTTATATTGGCTGACACCATGCTCCATATACCTGACTATGGGGCAGCTGAACGCACATTTCAGCTACTGACACAGGTAGTTGGTCGAGCAGGCCGCACCGATATGCAAGGAGAAGCAATTATTCAGACATACACACCAAATAGCCCAGTCATATTGGCAGCTCAAGAACAAGATTTTATGAAATTCTATCAAACTGAGCTGGCAAACCGTGCCCGGTACTTATACCCGCCCTTTGTGTACCTTCTCAAGATCACATTTACTCACAAACAAGCAAAAACGGGCCATACAGTAGCCGAGAAAGTTACCGATAAGCTACGCCGCGAATTTGCAGATATCCAAATACTTGGCCCAGTTCAGCCGCTTCATGGCCGTGCTACTGGAGGCGTTAGTTGGCAACTCTTAATCAAATCACGTTCCCGGACTACCCTCGTAACAATCGCCCGATCATTGAGCCAAGAGTGGACTATTGATCTGGATCCGATTACGATAGTATAAGCGAGTTATAGAGAGTCATGTCAAAATCAACTTCAAAAAACCCCTCCACCCGCCTGATAGCCATACCAAATGTAGCTTTACGATTACGTTCAAAGCGTGTTGGCTTTGTCGATAATGCTGTTCAGGAACTAGTAGCCGATATGAAGCAGCTTACACTCGATTGGGATCACGACAGCGAGATAGGAGTTGCGCTTGCCGCTATCCAGGTTGGCGAACCGCTGCGACTCGCGATTATTCGTGACCAGATGGAGGAAGGGACGAGTCGTGATTTTACTACTCTGATTAATCCGGAGATCGTCAAATTTAGTGATCAAAAAGTCATTGATATTGAAGGCTGTCTTAGTATTCCAAGTATTTATGGTCGGGTTCCGAGGCATACCAAAATCAAAGTTAAGGCCACGGGTCTCGATGGAGCACCGCTTCGCATTACGGCTGAGGGCTTTGCCGCCAGAGTTATTCAGCATGAAATCGATCACATGAATGGCATACTCTTTATCGACTATATTGATTCTCCTCGAGACATGCTTATGATCGATGCTGAAGGTACCCTAACGCCCATGCCAGCAATTCCAGCTGAAATAACTCAGATTAAGACCGCTCGTGCCACTAAAAACTGAACCAATAATATTTTTTGGTAATGAGCGCCTTAGCACTGGATTAGCTACGATTGAGCCAAAAGTTCTCCCTATGCTTATCGATGAGGGTTACGCAATCAAAGCTGTCATTATACAGCAAGCCGCAAATAATAATTCTGGACGTGGGCTTGAGGTAGCTGAAAAAGCCAAGGAACATGGCATCCCGGTCTATAGTAATCCAACCGACCATGATCTGATCAATTGTATCAAGCAGATCCAGCCAGCACTTGGAATATTAATAGCGTTTGGACGCATTATATCGCCAGACGTCCTCAATCTATTCCCAAAGGCCATTGTGAATCTTCACCCCTCTCTGCTCCCGCAATATCGTGGCTCTACGCCTATCGAACAAGCTATTCTTGATGGCAGCAAGTCAACTGGAGCGTCCCTAATGCAACTGTCTTCCAAAATGGATGCCGGCGCTGTTTTTACTCAAGAACAAATCACCCTTACAGGGTCTGATACAAAAGCGGAGCTGGCTGACAAACTACTATTGCTAGGAGCTACTATGTTACGGCAGAACTTGCCCGCTATTCTTGATGGCTCCCTCAAGCCTACCGCTCAAAGCGAGTCTGCAGCCACTTATTCATCTCGAATTAAGAAGGGTGATGGCTTGATTGAGCCAAATCAAACCGCCAGTGAGCTCGATAAAGTCGTGCGAGCTTATTCCGGCTGGCCGGGAACATATCTACAGAGCAACAATGAAACTGTAATTATCTTACAAGCAAAAGCTATTACTGATAATCATTTAAATTTTGTGGGTCAGCTTGTACGCAATAGTGATAAGCTCTTGCTACCCACTAGACAAGGTAGCTTGGAAATTACCCACCTGCAAAGAGCCGGTAGAAAACCAATCTCAGCACGAGACTATATCAACTCTCACCCAAATCTTATTAAAGTTTAGGCTGGGCTCAAAGCTGCTTAAGCGTCTGACTAATGTGAGCTGCGTAGCCTAGAGAATCATCCTGACGAAGCTGCAAACGTGGGGTAAACTTACTTGATAGCTGGCTTCTTACCGCATCCTGCATAAAATTACGGAGATCTTCTAGGTATTGCTCTGTATTGCGCGGCTTTTTCCCTAAGAAACTTATATAAATTCGAGCTGTGCGCAAATCAGGTGCAACATCTGCTCGGGTTACCGTCACCAGTCCTTCTGGGTTTGACTTCGCCTTATTAAGCGTCTGCCGACCACGTGCATAACGAGTTGCGGCTTGCGCGCAAATAGCTTGTAATTGACTCTCTACTTTCTCTGTACGAAGGCTCATTCATTCGGCTCCAGCTTAAATATGACGAGCTTTTTCTTCGGTGGTAAAGAAAATTAATTCATCACCTTCTTTGAGTTCACCAAAATTAGCGATTACTAGACCACACTGATCGCCTTCGGTTACTTCTTTAGCAACTTGTTTCTCTTTTTGAAGACTTATAAGCTTACTTGTGCCAATCTCTTCCCCATCCCTCACAATCCGCAGCTGTAAGTTGGGAGTTATCTTACCACTGGTAACTTCTCCACCAGTAACAATTTGAGTTTTGGTAGTTTTGAAGATAGCCAATATTTTCAATCGGGCGCGCTCAGTTTCAATCACTTCTGCTGGTAATAATTCAGACAACCAACTACGCGCATCGTCGAGTAGTTCATAAATAACTCGATAGAGTTTGAAATCGACACCAGATCGTTTAGCAAGCTGGTTGATTGCAGCACTGATAGAGACATTGAAGCCTAAGATAATAGCTTGGCCTGCTTGAGCAGTGTTTACGTCGTTTTCTGAGATATCACCTACTCCTGAGGCAACTACCTTAATTCGTACCTCCTCATTACCAATCGCATCAAGGCTACTTGTAACAGACTCAAGAGACCCCGCAACATCAGCTTTGATAACGACTGCGAGTTCTTTGACTTTACCATCTGCTACGGCGCTACTTAAATCAGCAGCAGTGGTGGATTTAATATTCATAAGGCTTTTAACTGTCTGGTTTTTAGCTCGGGTGGCTAACCAGTCTTTTGCAATTTTCTCGCTCATAACAGCTTCAAACCAGTCACCAAAATCAGCCGTATCTTTAAGACCGAGTACAATTGCAGGAGTTGCAGGCGTGGCTTCCCGAATCTTGGCACCACGAAAATTCTCAAGGCTACGGATCTTACCATAGGTTTGGC
>JBBSBN010000050.1:0-4343 GCA_038251205.1 Candidatus Saccharimonadia bacterium
CTTAGCTCTGGCTAAGTCGCCGGCTTAGCTCAGCTACAATCTTAGCCCTTGGCACCATTTCTTGAGTACCACTTGTCATATCTTTGAGAATTACTGTTTGGTCAAGTAACTCTTTCTTACCAATAATCAAAGCATAGGGGCTTTTTAACTTGCTGGCCCTGGCCAGTTGATCTGTCAGGTTGCGAGAAGCTAGCTCACACATACTAGCAATGCCACCATCAAGCAATTCCTGCTCAACTACAAAAGCCTGGGCTTTAGCATCTTCCCCAATACTTACCAAATAGATTACTGTGGGGTGAGCATGAGGCATTGGTAGCTTGTTTTTCGCCAGCTCTGATAAGATTCTCTCAATTCCTAAGTCAAAACCGAAAGCAGGGGTTGGTCGACCACCTAGCTCTTCTACCAATTCATCATACCGTCCACCACCGCCAATTGCATTCTGCATTCCTTGATGCGAGCCCCAAAATTCAAAGAGTGGACCGGTATAATAATCCAACCCTCTGACTAAGCGAGGATTTAGCTCGTAAGCAATTCCGAAGCCGTCAAGCAACTCCAATACTTCCGCAAATTGCTTGGCCGAAGCTTTGTCTAAGTAATCAATCACCTGGGGAGCACCTGCAATGATTGATTCCAAAGCTGGATCCTTACTATCTAATATACGCAGGGGGTTTGTCTTCAATTGAGCCCGGACTAACTCAGGCAACTTTGCGGTATGAGCCTGTAAATAATCAACTAACTTGGTGCGATATTTCCTCCGAGCTGCTTCGTTACCTAAACAATTAATTTGAAGACTATACTCAATACCAAGTTGACGATAAAAACGGGCAGCAAGGGTGATAACTTGAGCGTCTATCAATGGTTCAGAACTACCAAAAACTTCAACACCAGCTTGATAGAATTGACGGTAACGACCGGCTTGAGGTCGTTCATACCGCCACATAGGCTCTATCTTATAAAGTTTTACCGGCTTGGGGCGGCTAGATAAGCCATTCTCAAGATAAGCTCGTACAACCGCTGCTGTGCCCTCTGGTCGCAAGGTAAGACTATTACCCGATTTATCCTCAAAAGTATACATTTCCTTATTAACAATCTCTGATGCCTCCCCCACACTACGAGTAAAAAGTGCTGTATTTTCAAACGCAGGCGTGCTGATTCGATCATAGCCGGCATTCAAGCTATTGGTTTCAAATACACCTAAGACATAGCGCCAAGTCCGATAGTCGGGCGGAACTATGTCATATGTACCACGTGGTCTCTGAAAAAGCGGCTTACTCACAACTACCTCATCATCTTGTTTCTAGCTACGATTGTATACGAATCGAGCGTCGCTCGCTAGAACCGATGGTTGAGTGAACCGTAATAGCTGGCACTTGAACGAGGACGAAACCCTGTCGGCGGTATTGCGCGAGCAATTTTTCGTCGGCCAGCCAAAAAGCTAGCAGTTTGAGCTAGTTTATCGTCTTTATTGATGGGTTTTGAGTTCAGAAGACTTTGAAATATTGAAGTATTTATTTTGATCATGTCTTTTATTAATATTAGTTTTTAGATTGTTTTTGAAATTAATTTTGAAATGTATTTAGGTTAAAACTTTTTGTCTTCTCCTGTCAGTTTTTAATACAATGCTTTGTAAATCTCGAAAGATTGGAAAATGCTGATTGGCAGAGTAAAGACGAGTATTGGCTTCTCGAACTGATTTAACGTACCCAAGCTTCTCAAGTCGAGTCAGCTCACGAGCAACATTCCCTGGATCCTCACGAAGAACTTTCGCCAAACCCCGAACATGTGCTCGATATTCTGGGTATTTACTATACAGCGTAATGATTTTCCGCCGGGTTTTGCTGGTTATAAACATTTGCAACAAAGTTGTCTCACCTCTCCGCTTTGGCTCTATTGTAAAGCAGCTCCTGAGTAAGCACAAGGCTTTTTGGTATGAGCGGCTACTTGTTTTAGTCTCCTTCTTCTCGATGTGTTACAATTAACAATCATAAGCAGTAAGACTCGATCACACGATGCAGTGTCAGCAATGTAATTACCACCTTACTCGCACAGCCGTAGGCTTGATGTGCTTGTCTTGTGGTTATATTTCCCATGATCAACCCTCTGAGAGAGTGCAAACAGGCACCACCCAGGGTACGGTTACTATTGAGCAAACATTGCCAGCTGGCACCAATATCGATGGTTTACTCGCCGCCGTTAAATCCTCAGCAAATCATCGAGCTCTCGGTGTTGCCAAGCGAATGATCCAGCCACAGATTAACCCCGATGCAGTGATCGTACTGAGCGAAACGACACAGAAATCCACAGCTCAAGCTAAGTCATCCCAGCGAGCCTTAGTCAGAGACATTACCCCGAATGATAAACGCTCAAGTCCGCGTCGCCCAATCGGTATCATCGTAACAGGCTTTGCTGTGGTCGCTTTGGTTGGAGTTTTTGTTGTTACTAGCTTGCATCTTAATCATCAACTCAGTAGCCATAGCAGTGGTGTCACAGGAGTAGGTATTCAAACGGCTCTCATCAGCCCAAAGTCTGATGCGGCAATCCAACAACGCGATGCGGTCCGCAAAAAAGATCTGACTGAAATAGCCACTGCGCTGCAAGTCTATCATGCCCAAATCGGTAGCTATCCCGTGGGCTCTACCTTTGAAACCCTGTTTACGCTCTTAAGCTCAAACCCGAGCTATCTCAACCAGCTTAATCATGATCCTAGTAATGAGAAAGATGCAAAGCGCGACTATCAATACTCGTCCAATGGCAAAAATTACATTCTCCGAGCACACCTTGAGAATACCAACGACGCTTCCGCAAATCATGGCAATTTTGAAATTAAAAACTAGTATTTTCGTAATCATAACTTCTAATGCTTAATCCATAATTGACAATTAGATATAATTATCTTATAATCCAGCCACGTTCAAGGCACATTGCAATTTGGCTCATTTGGCAAGGAGTTGTAGGATCACTCTTTCATTATTTCAGGAGGCACGGATGCAGGATAACTCTCAAGGATTGACTGGCAACAGCAACGAGCAACTCTATACACCCAGCGAGGTTGCTGCCAAGTTCCGAGTCAATCCCAAAACTGTGACTCGATGGGCAAGGGCTGGCAAGATTGGCTACATCAGAACACTGGGTGGTCACCGTCGTTTTCGCAAGAGTGAAGTTGATCGTTTCCTTGGACAGCTCACTGATACCGCCACAGAAGACGGGAGCGGCTAAGACGCCAGCTCGACCCTGCAATACCGCACACCACTCCTCACCATTAATCCATTGGCAGTGAGCCAACGGATCCACGGAGCTAGACATCGATGATCTAGCTCCAATTTTTATATTAAGCTTTTTGCCCAGCGCGCTTTATTTTGTAATTATTCCACACGACAAGCATTGGTGAAGCATTAAAGATCGAGGAATATGTACCAGAGATTATTCCTAGAAGTAGTGCTAGAACAAAGTGCTTAATAGAAACACCGCCGAAGAGATAGAGTGCAAGAAGAGTAATCACCACAGTAAGTGAGGTATTGATCGAACGAACTAAGGTCTCGATGATGCTTTCATTCACAATGGCTTCAAATGGTTTGTTGTAACGGCGTAAGTTCTCCCGGATGCGATCAAAAACTACGATCGTATCATGCACAGAAAATCCTATTACTGTTAACACAGCCGTTACGAACAAACTATCAACTTCTATATTGGCGAAGTGTCCCAAAATCGCAAAAACACCTAGCACAAATATAGCATCATGAAGCATGGCAATAATTGCACATATACCAAAGCTCCAAGGACTTACCGGTGGCGGCGAATTACGAAAAGCAAAAGCAATATAGATCACAATGGCTAAGGAAGCTAAAATAATCGCGATTAAGGCATTCTTGGTAATATCACGCGATACACTTGGTCCAATCGAGTCATAGGCACTCTCACGGAGACCCTTAGTAGCAAGGGACGCTTGGATTTTATTATGAACTTCTTCGGTTTGATTCGTATCGGTGTTATATCGAACCAGAACTTTACCAGCACCGCTCGTGGTTGCCGTAATATTCTTTCCCCCCGCTCCTTCCACAATAATTCGAGCGGAGTCTTGGCTTAATGCCGGACCAGTAATTTCGATTTCTTGACCGCCACGGAAATCAATACCAGGCTTAAGCCCCCAAAGAATCAATGCGATTAAACCGGGCACAATGAGTGCTATTGAAATACCGAACCATAGTCGCCGATGCTTGATGATATTCATGGTGTCCGCTCTTTCGACATTTTAATACCGTACAATCGTGGCTTTTGACCGAACCGAGTTTGCAACATCATTTGCATAAAAGTACGTGAGATGGTAATAGCGGTAAACATACTTA
>JBBSBN010000051.1:0-4216 GCA_038251205.1 Candidatus Saccharimonadia bacterium
TGCCTAGGCTCTTGCTCATTTTTGCATTGCCGTTCGTACCAACAAGCCTTGGTACTCGGCCCACCAATATTTCCGGCATCTTAAATACCTTGCCATATGTTGCATTAAATTTACGAACAATCTCGCATGTTTGCTCAACCATTGGCTGTTGATCATCCCCAGTAGGCACTAAGTCTGCCCCAAAAGTGAGGATATCAGCTGCTTCGGATATCGGATAGTTTAAAAATCCAACGGGAACATTGCTACCAAAACCTTTTTGTAGCATTTCATCTTTAACCGTAGGATTGCGCTTGAGGCGCGCCAAGCTCACAAGATTCATGAAGTAAACGGTTAACTCGGCGATTTCTGGAATCATTGATTGAATAAATAAATGACTCTTTTTTGGATCGAGTCCAGCAGACAAGTTATCCATTGCCACCTGATAAACCGCCTCTCGCACTTTTTCAGGATTATCAAAGTTGTCCGTCAATGCTTGAACATCAGCCAGCATAATGAATGTTTCGTATTGATCTTGTAATTTAACCCGGTTTTCGAGGGTACCCAAGTAGTGGCCTAAATGTAGCCTACCAGTTGTTCTATCGCCGGTTAGTATTCTTTTCATTAGTTTATTTCCTTAATTAATGAATTCCTTATAGTTTTTTCTGTTACCGTAAAACCCTGACCAAAGTTGTAAGTCTTCATATCATCAAATAGAAAATTCTCGAGTAATTTTGGGTTATCTTTTAATCCACCACCGGTTCTTATATATGCCTCAATTAATTTGAGTCGGAAGGAATGAGACACTACTAATACATCTCCTTTGTCTGCACTTACCAAGCAATACTTGATACTCTCGTCGATCTCTTTGAATGTGTCTTTGCGAGCACAGGGCAACGTGTCGTTAATAAAAGCTTGGCGAAAACCGCGCCTCACGGCCTTACTTCCTTGCTTAGTGTAAGTTTGATGATCGCAAAACTGCCGTATATCAAATAAAACTTCATTCAGTGAAGACATCGGCAAGTAAGTTACGTTGGGCTTGATTTCTATACAGTCACTTGCTCTGCGTAACCTCGAGTGTAATATCGTTTTAGCCTCAGAGGCTAGCCTATTTGGCTCGAGTGAAGGTGGATCGATTCTTTGCAATCCTAATCGAGTCAGATATTGATAAATATCGATGTTTTTTGGTCGTAATTCGTATGGTAGTATTTTTATAAATTGAATCATGTAGTGTTCTCTGGTGGCGGCACGACATATTGCCGTGCCGCCACCTATCCTCTTTAGTATACAGAGATTGGATTATGCAGAACTGCTGCTCCTGCATCCTTATACCAAGACAGGTTTGTCGTGGTATGGTTGCAGATCAAGTAGGAGTTGTTCCTGGTGTACTCTCCAAGCATTACGTATTGTGCCGCTGTTCGTACAGTGCGTTGCTCCATTTCTGCGTGAGTGAAAGACAAACGGATGCGGTAATACATCTTGGCTCGTTGCCAAGTCTCGCTCTTGATCCTTTGCTTGAGAGTTGGATCATCCAGAAATCTTGCCGCAATTGCTTGCTCCTGCTCATGAAAGTCAGGGATTGCTGCGGTCATGGGTTCCACCGTCCAACCAAGCTCAGCAACAGCCTCGCGAGTTGTCATGATCGATTCAGTCACCAGTTCATGAAATTCTTCGGGTGTTTTGCCACAGACTCTACAAAGCTCTATATCTTCAGCCTCCTGATCTGCTACCAGGATTGTAACGGTAGCTAGAGGTAGGACCTCAATGACCTGGTGTAAGAAAGCGATGTGTTGTTGGGTAAGCAACGAAACACCGCCATTCAGACCTTGAAAGTTGTACTGCCCGTTTTCATGATCGTAATCTGGACAAGCCGGTGCCCAGATCATTGGCCGGAGCTGACTTTGGAGGAGGGTTTGGCCGATTCGAAAGACCATCTTTCTGGCACTTGAGGCTTCACCACAGAGCTCAAGCAATGTAGCTAGCACCTCAATAACGGCTGTCACCTCACCCTCGTCTCGGCCAGTCTGCCGTGCTTCGTTATTCAAAGAAGTGCGAATACGCCTGAAATCCACTTTATTCTCCAATCTCTGTTGTCGAGGAACGTATAGGGCTAAAAAGAAAAAGCCCTTGCAAATCTCCAAGAGCTTTAACTCATAGAAATTTGCAAGGACCTTCAAGTTAGGCGGTACCACCTTGCTTTGCTAACTTATTGCTAAATTAGCCTTTGCGACCAACTCTGTTAACTCATACGAGTGACATTGGTATGAAGTATGATCACGGACTTCTTCCGGAGCTGGCTACTTTCACTATGTGATGATTCACCAGTCAGCTTGTTGGGTCCATTTCCCCAACTCAAACGCTTTTCATTATTCAATTGTAATTCTATTATATTACTTATGTTGCATTATGTCAATACTTGGTTGGGGCGGCCACGGTTAAGTACACTTTTCAGGTTTCTTGGGTAATCTCTGGCCCATCGACATTATCATCTGTTTTCGCTTCAGCAATATATTCGTCCAGATGTTCATTCTTGTGCTGTTCTGCTCGCCACAAATGCGCATCCGCGGCATTGTTAGCCTCACGGGCATTAGTATTTGCCTTTACGGACCGAGATCGTATATACCAATCGGGGTTGTTATGGACACTTGCATATACTGCGTCTGTTTCAGCTTTTTCGGCGTCGGCTTTTGAACGATTCCCCTCAAGTCTCTCATGAGTTGTGTAAAGCTCCTTGGCTTGATCGCCAATATCCCCTTCACTTTGTTGCTCGCCCATACAGCCTCCTAGCTAATTAGGATTATTATACATCCAGACCAATGATAAATCTATTGATTGAGTATGGTCTAGTAACCCGGTAGACATATTAGGCGCCCAGTCGTCAGAGAGTAGTCGGTCTGCTCTCTTTTTCGTGGTACTACAAAGGAGATGAATAATAACAAAAAGGACCGGTCATAGAACCCGGTCGCATACATTGTCGTCCAGTTTGGCTGGGGCGGCAGGGATCGAACCTGCGAATGACGGTACCAAAAACCGTTGCCTTACCACTTGGCTACGCCCCATCGCTAATCACTATATTATCAAGCTTCGAACTACCGCATTGTATCTGAAAACACCAGCTTTTTCAACTATATTGTCCGAGGTCATACTCCCTTATTCTTTGCCAAGGACTTTGGCATAAAGCTGTATGTGATCAGCTAGCATTCGTGGCAGCAAGTACCGGGCGCGTACATGAGCTGTAGCTGCTGCAGAAATCTCAGCAAATTGCTCAGGATGCTCGACTGCTGTTTGCATCCTTCGCGTATCATCCCCTGCATCTCCGAGCAGGTAAAACCCCGTTTTGTTATTTATCACCTGCAGTGCGATCCCTCCAGAAGGCCGAGCAAATACAAGACTTCCCTTCCAGAGCGCTTCGGTGACAGTAAGACCAAAGCCTTCCCTGCTTGAGTTTTGGATAACGACAGCAGCTCGTCTTTGCATAGCATTCACCATGAGATTGTCTTCTTTGGTGATCAAGCGGATATCTGGGAGCTTTAGCTCATTAATTTTAGCTCGCAACTTTTGAAAATACGGATAGCCCTCAGGATCATCGGTTGCATAGTTTCCCATCAGTACACATCCGACGCCTGGTAATACGGCTTTCAAACGCGAATACATCTCAAGAACACCGATTGGATCTTTAAACTTATCAAATCGACTGATCTGCGTAATAAAAGGCTGATGAGGATCCATGTCAAATTCATGCAATAGCTGATTGCTCTCATCTAGGCTCATTTCACGATTTTTCTCACTCAGAGGGTCGATGGCCGGCTCGATAATTGCGATCTTTTCTTTATCAATCCCTAAGGCATAATTATCGAGAGAAAATATAACCCTTGAGCATGACGTATAGAAACTTCTCACCCACTCTAGCGTTTTCACATCAGAACTCGTCAAGTCAATGTGGCAACGCCAGATGACGGGTACGTCTTTTGGCAAATGCTTGATCAAGCCGAGTGTTTGCGGGTCATGGAGGACGTAGAGATCTGCCTCGGGGATCCGGCGAGCTTGGGTTTGGAGATAGCTACTGTAATAATCCAGCTCATCGCCCGGCGGCAATGGGCATATGCCTTGCAAGCAATTATGAATGGTTTTTGTGATCTTAAAAAATTGCGAATCTGGCATGATCACCTGCCAGCTGACAGACATACCCACATCAGCCATCAGCGGTATATAGCTTTTGAGCATTTCAGCCACCCCACCA
>JBBSBN010000052.1:0-4162 GCA_038251205.1 Candidatus Saccharimonadia bacterium
AGGATTGACAAAAACAAACATAAGTGGTATTATTGCGCCCATTAGGCAATAGAGTACGTTTACATAACCAATACAGCAAGAGAAGGATCAAATCCAAGCCAAGGTATCCTGAGGTATTTCGCTGAATAAATCTCTGAAAGGAGAAACTATATGAACTTAGCCAAAAAATTTATGGCTGGATTCGCCACGTTTCTAGTATTGCTTACGCCTTTGAGCGCAAGTGCATCTAGTGTGCAAATCGAATCTGCTGCCATGATTGGTAATGTTACTGCTGGTGATACTCAGTATCACAAGTCTGTAAATGCCAAAGTCGATGAAGTGGTCAAAATCCAAGTATGGTACCACAACAAAGAAAATGCTGATTCGGGCAAAGTAGCCCAAAACCTAAAAGTAAAAATTGATGTTCCAACTAAGGCTGGCAAAAGCCAAGTCTTTACCTCAACTACCTCAGCTGATAACGCCAACACCGTTGTTGACACCGCTACGGCCAATCTAAGCCTAGATAATGCTCATCTTGAGTATATTCCAGGTAGTGCCATGTGGCGACACAACAAGGGTACCAATGACGCCCCAAACTGGGTTACTGACAAAATCAGTGATCAAGTTACCAATGGTGGTGTCGTGCTTGAAAACGAACAGCCCTGCTTTAACTTCGAAGCCACGGTAACCATCCTGGCTCGTGTCAAAGCTAGCGGCCTCTCAGTAGTAAAACAAGTACGAAAAGTCGGTGAAACGACTTGGACTACAAGTGATGCTGCTCAGCCTGGTGACACCCTTGAGTATATGATTAGCTTCAAGAACGAAGGTAACACTACTCTCAAGGATGTGATCTTTGCCGACAATATGCCGGCTCATGTCACGTATGTCCCTGGTTCGACCAAGCTCAAAAATGGCTTGAATCCTAATGGCGTAACACTAAAGACCGATAATATCACCAAAGGTGGTATAATCGTCGGTGATTACGCTCCTGGTGCCGTTGCTTATGTAATGTTCCAGGCCAAAGTTGATCCTAATCTGACCGTCGGTTGTCATGACCTCCAAAACGTTGCTGGTGTAAAAGCCACTGGCGTTACTGGTGTAGAAAACTATGCTAGTACCAAAGTCTGTGTCAACCAACCAACCCCTACTCCAACCCCAACTCCAGCTACGCCGGCAGGAATCCTGCCTCAAACTGGTGCTGAAGTTGCCCTAGGTGGAATTGGTGGTTCTGCTGGAATTGGTTATGCTCTTACCGCTTACCGCAAATCAAAGCGCGGTTTGGTAAGTGCTTTGCGAAACGTTCGCTAGAGCCCAATAGCAGTATAAAAACTCTAAAAAGACCCCTGCAATTAAGCAGTGGGTCTTTTTAGTTATATACTATAAGTATGAAGCCCATCATCGATAAGCTGACAGAATATAAAAATGCGGTTGCTGATGCAATGATCCGCATTGATTTGAGTAGTCAAGAAGCAACCTTAGCCGGATTGCAGTCCCAAATGCAAGCACCGGATTTTTGGGCTGAACAATCACGAGCTGAACGGGTGAGTAAGCAATTTGCTGCTGCCCAAAAGTCTATCCATAGCTGGCATGAACTGCGCAATGACATTAACGATTTAATAGAGCTAGCACAGAGTACTGATATAGCAGATACCCAAGCTCAGTCTGAGCTGGAGCGGGAACTCGCAAGTCTTACCAAGCGTTATGACTCAGTCATGACAACGCTCAAGCTCTCAGATGAATATGACCAGAACCCTGCTATTATGCAGATCTCTGCTGGGGCGGGAGGAACTGATGCGCAAGATTGGGCCGAAATGCTACTGGCGATGTATAAGCGCTATTGTGAAAAGAATGATCTGAGCGTTGATCTAGTCGATATAAGTCGGGGCGAGGAAGCTGGAGTTAAAAGCGCAACACTTGAAGTCAGTGGATCATATGCGTTCGGTAAGCTCAAAAGCGAGCGCGGCGTACACCGCCTGGTACGCATTAGCCCATTCAATGCCCAGAATATGCGCCAAACTTCATTTGCGCTTGTCGATGTTATCCCTGAAATTGACCCAACTACAATCGATATTGAGCCCAAAGACCTCCGGATAGATGTATATCGCTCTGGTGGTCATGGTGGTCAATCGGTCAACACAACCGACAGCGCCGTGCGTATTACTCACCTACCGACCAATACAGTGGTGAGTATTCAAAATGAACGTTCACAACTCAAGAATAAAGAAAAAGCTATGAGCATTCTCGTCTCGCGACTGAGTGAGCTGGCTCGCGAGCAAGATGCGTCAAGTATTGCTGAGCTACGCGGCAAGATTAAAAGCGCTGATTGGGGTGCACAAATCCGTAGCTATGTCTTAGCACCCTATAAGCAAGTCAAGGATCATCGGACTAACTATGAGAGTAAAGACCCTGAAGCAGTGCTCAATGGTGAGCTCGAGCCATTTATTGATGCTTATCTGAATCACAACTTATCAGACAAGTAGAACATTAGACTTTTTTGCGCCAATGCTTAAGTTTGATACAATGGGTAGGTGATTTTATTAGACCGTGTAACGGTAATGTATCCGAATAAGACTGTAGCTCTGTCGGGGATCAATGTTCATATTGCTCCGAAGGAGTTCGTGACTCTAGTAGGCGCCTCGGGTGCCGGTAAGTCTACTTTGGTGCGATTATTGATCAAAGAAGAAGAGCCAACCTCAGGCAAAATTATTGTCGGGTCTGTAGATTATGACACGATTGATAAGGCGAATGTGCCATATTTACGTCGTCGACTGGGCGTGGTTTTTCAGGATTATAAATTACTTCCAAACCTTACGGTATATGAAAATGTGGCTTTTGCGCTCGAGGTTGCTGGAGTTAGGAGTGCTGAAATCAAACGAGCCGTACCCAAGATTTTGCAGTTAGTTGGACTGTCCGAGAAAAGCCATAATTATCCCGATGAAATTTCTGGAGGTGAGCGTCAGCGTACCGCGATAGCAAGAGCATTAGTCCGAAACCCTAAGATCCTTATTGCAGATGAGCCAACTGGTAATCTTGATCCCAAGAACTCATGGGATATCATTGAACTATTATTGAAGATCAATAAATTTGGCACGACAGTAATGCTGACCACTCATAATAAAGATATTGTGAA
This sequence comes from Candidatus Saccharimonadia bacterium, assembly GCA_038251205.1. GTDB lineage: Bacteria > Patescibacteriota > Saccharimonadia > CAILAD01 > JBBSBN01 > JBBSBN01. The sequence continues at coordinate 3,110 of JBBSBN010000052.1, forward strand.
TGCTCTGAAACGACGCGTGATTACACTTCAACGTGGCCGGGTATTAAAGGATGAGAAGGTCGGGCGATACGTACTATGAGCTATAAGCTATGATTACATTTTGGCGGATATTTAAGACTGGCTTTCGCAACCTTTTGCGCCACGCCTGGCTGAGCGTAGCTGCAACAGCCATTATGGTTGTCACGCTTGTGATAGTGTCGTTCTTTATCTTTGCTGGGGTTTTCTTGCGTAAAGGGCTTGATGCGGTTAAGGAGAAGATAGACATTACAATCTATCTTGTGGACGGTTCAACTCCCCAGCAAGTTCAGCAGCTACAGTCTCAGCTATCTGCTAGCGATAATGTAAAATCCGTCACCTTCCAAAGCAAAGCAGACGTGCTACATGAATATGAGGTATCTTCAGATCCTGATAAACGTAGTATTGCAGAAGCCGCAAAAGCGTCGGGTGCAGGCCTTGGAGCGGTCTTGCAAGTGCGAGTCAATGATCTAAGTCAAACCAGTTCAGTAGACAATCTCTTGAAAGAACAGCAATTTAAGAAAGTAGTTGATCGATCGAGCTTAAGTGATAACAGTAAGCGTAAGAATACCGTAGTAAAAATAGGTAAGATTAGTAACATGGCATCTAAAATTGGCGCGATTATAAGTGTTGCTTTTCTAGTCATAGCCTTGTTAATTATCTTTAATACAATTCGAATGGCGATTTTTACCCGGCGTGAAGAAATTGAGATTATGAAGCTGGTAGGGGCGACGAAATGGTTTATTCGCGGCCCATTTATTATTGAAGGGGCACTCTATGGCATCATTGGTGGCGCCTTAGCAATTGCAATTATCTTTCCGCTACTCTCTACGATGAAGCCGCTACTGGTCAAAGCTTTTGAATCGCAAAATGCTGTAAACTCCATTACTGCTCGTACCGGCATGGTAATTGCTTTTGAGTTCGTTGCTGGTATTTTTATCGGGATTGTCTCAAGCTGGCTAGCACTTATGCGTCACCTCAAGCTTTAAATACTTAAACTTGCCACGTCCCATAGGATTCGCTATAATGCAATCGACT
>JBBSBN010000053.1:0-4109 GCA_038251205.1 Candidatus Saccharimonadia bacterium
CTCCAAGCCAAGGTTTGGCAGTATTATAAAAACTCTGGACGCCATGATTTGCCCTGGCGTCACACCGATGATCCATACAAAATTATGGTGTCAGAAGTTATGCTGCAACAAACTCAAGTGAGTCGGGTAATTCCAAAATATAAAGCATTTATACTGGCCTTGCCTAACTTTGCGAGCTTGGCCACTACATCCACTCAGCAAATACTAGAACTCTGGCAGGGGCTAGGCTATAATCGGCGAGCGCTTGATCTTCAACGAGCAGCCCAGCTGATACTACGTGAATATAACGGTCACCTCCCGCAAGATCCGGCCCAGCTCGTCGAGCTGCCAGGAATAGGAAAGGGAACAGCTGGCTCCATCGCTGCATTTGCCTTCAATGCACCAGTTGTCTTTATTGAAACCAACATAAGGCGGGTGTTTATTGATCAATTCTTTGAGGGCGCGGAGCAGGTAGGGGATGCGCAAATTATGCCCTTGCTTGAAGTAAGTCTTGATCGTGATCAACCTCGAGCTTGGTATTGGGCTCTTATGGATTATGGCGCTTGGCTTGGCAGTAAAAAAGCCGTGCCAAATCCCAATCGCGCTAGTCGTCATTACACTCGCCAGAGTAGCTTCGAGGGTTCGCACCGACAGTTACGAGGTGCACTAGTACGTTATCTTCTTACTCACAAGCAAGCTAAGCCAGCTCAGCTCAAACAAGAATTTGACGATAGCAGACTGGAGACCGTCTTGGTCGAGCTTACAAATGAAGGCTTCATCGTCCAGCATGGCTCGGCTTATCAGTTGGCGCCTTAGGCTTGGTACTGGCGTGTCTTAATACCAGATAGCTACATAGCCCCGCCCAAGCCGGTAGTAGCAAGAGCGGCCAGCCAAATAAAAGCAAAGCCCCAGCTAGTGCGGGTATGGTAGCAGCAATAAGCATCAGCAAAGAGTGCATGAGAGGGTTGGACAGTTTGTATCTCCGACAGATTAGCGAAACAGCGATCACACCACTTGCGACGGCCAGTACTGCCCCCGCGAAGAAGCCGTAAATAAAATTCAGTACACCCCCATTACTTTGTACTACAGCGCCAATTAATACAGTAAGGATAATGCTTCCTAGCAACAGTGTTATGGCACTTAAACCAAAGATTTGCCAAGCTGATCGAGCTGGAGAAAAGTCTTTTGGGGCAGTGCTTTTCATTGTGAGCCTATGCTAACATAGGCTCACGCCTGCAGCCACTGGCTGTCTTATTTCTTGGCAACAACTAAGCCCCAGACCTCCGTCGCCCCAGCATTTTTTAGCATGCGGGCACACTCGTCCAAAGTAGCACCTGTTGTAATTACATCATCAACTAGCAACACTCGTTGGCCAGCTACATCGCGGCCATTGAGAATAAAATTATTGCGAACAAGGGCAATTCGCTCCATGCGACCATGCCCCACTTGGGCGGTATGACGGACCCGCAGTAGCAGCTCTTGCGCTGGCAAGCCAGCCTTACGCCCCACTGCCCGAGCGATGAGTTTGGCTTGATTGAAGCCGCGCACTCGTTGCGAAGCACCATCACTAGGAACAAAACTCAGCACATCAAACTCCTGGGTAGTATTGGCAAATTGTTCTACAAGATGAGCTGCTAGCCAGCTTGCAACTGCCCGGTTATGCTCATATTTGAGCTCGTGTATGAGGCGCTGGATGGCTCCATCAAGCCGATAAGCTATAGCGACGCCGTCCAATGCGTGTCGACAGCTGCAACGGCCACACGTGCGCCCGGTACTGTTAGCTCGGCTACAAGCAAAGCAGCTCGTAGAGCGCGCTACAAGCTGTTTCTGGCTACATGTAGGGCAAAGTGGGCCCGAGGAAATGCCACACTGCACACAGGGCTGGTCGGTCAAGAGAAATACTAGGTTAGCGAGCATACTTGCGCTTCCTTAAATCAGATTGCTATAATATGGGCAAGTTGGCCGTGAGGCAAGCATAAGAGGAGGATCTATGGCGAGACGAAAAAAAAAGAAAGATGTCAGTGAAGAAATCCTCGAAGACGGCTTTTTTGATGACGGCGGTGAATCAGAGAATGAGTGGATCGACGAAGGTGATGACGGTCAAGATTTGGCAGGTCAGCTAGCAGTAGATGTTTTCCAGACCAAAGACAAGATAGTAATCAAGGCACCGATTGCTGGAGTTAATCCGACTGATCTTGATATCGCAATTTCAGACGATGTTGTCACCATCAAAGGCGACCGCAAAGACGAGTCGGTAGTTGAAAAGGAACATTACTATGTTCAGGAATGTTTCTGGGGTTCATTCTCTCGCTCAGTGATTCTGCCTACCTCGACGGTACCAGAAAAAGCTGAGGCTACCCTGAAGAACGGAGTACTCACCATCGAGATTCCCAAAGTCGCTCAGGAAAAGGTCAAAAAGATCTTCGTGCGCCCAGCATAGGCTTGGGTAAAATATAAAGAAATAAGAGGCTGTTGTGAGATGGGTAGGCAAGCGCTAGCGAAGCGAAAGCGCCCATCGAACAATAGCTCTCTTCGTTTCATTATATAATTAAATTAATGCTATAACGGTAAAGACCCCACCCATTAGGCGAGGCCTTTACTGAGCGGCGCGCTGGATGCGTTAGCCGCTATAGAGGTGTGCTCTACGAAGTACCGAAGCGGCCGACTACAAAGTTAACGATAGCGTAGGCAAGTAGTGCTACTACAATTCCGATGATGGCGTAGAGGATGGTATTCTTAGCAGATCCAACCCGGGCCTGATCACCAGATGAGAAGATGTACTGGAAGCCACCGACAATAAGCATAATGACAGCTGCAATACCTACTACCAAGAGTAGGGTATTGGTGATGGTAGTGATCTGAGTTTGTAAATCATCAGGCTGGCCATTACCTTTGGCACAGTTTGCGCCCGTCTGAACTGCGTTGCCAGTCGTTGAGCAGTCAGCAGCTTGAGCCGTACCTACAAAAGGAAGAGCTGCAAGGCTAGAGCCTCCTAGGGCAACGAGCTTGTATTTTGTATTCTTTGTTAGATCCATAATAGCGATTTCTCCTTGAGCTATTGAGCTATAAAACTGGCCTTATTGTAAACTGCTAGGACAGGCTTGGCAAGACTTAAGCATAAGCGGTGCCAGTTTTTCGTCGAATTACTTAAAGCGGCCAATCACAAAATTAACGATAGCATAAGCCAGTAGCGCCACCACGATACCGATGACCGCATAGAGGATGGTATCCTTGGCAGATTTGGTACGACTAGGGTCGCCGCTTGAGGTTATATAAAGAAAGCCGCCGATTATCATCATAATCACTGCTACAATTCCCACTATATAGAGCAGGAGATTGGTGACGTTTTTGGCTAAATCATTAACACTCGTCGGAGTACCTTTCAGGTTGTCAGGTACTGTTGGGGTGAGCGGGCTAGCCGCTATCTTTATGCTAAGTTGGAGAATAAAATCGTGCATATGATGGGTCTAAGTTAAGCGTTCAATAATAAAGTTGACGATTGCAAAAGCGAATATTGCTATTAGCAAGCCAATTATAGCATAGGTGATGGTGCTCTTAGCTCTAGCGGTGGCCTGGGGATTTCCCGAAGAGGTGATGTATTGAAAACCGCCAACGATTATCATAATCACTGCCAGCAAACCAGCTGCAAACAGACCTAGCCTAATGAAGTTGCCAATCAGTTTAACAACGCTTCCGACACCGCAAGTATCAGGATTACCACCAGCGCAGCCGGTGTCAGCCCAAATGTTTATAGCAAAAAGATTTTGTAGTAAATAATTCATACTTTCACCGGTAGAATAAGGTTAATGATTAGACGTAATGCTATGAGAGTAACTAAGCCAATAATTGCATTGGTCATTCGTCCACGTGCAGACTTCACTGCTTCGGGGCTACCTGCCGAAGTGATCATTTGAATACCGGAGATGATTATTACGAGCACCACCACAAGCCCAATCAATCCAGTAAGCCAGTTCGCAATTCCATTGATAAGGCCTTGGATATCACAGCAGCCATTCGTGCACAGAGCTTTTAAGCCGGGGGTGCCAGGGTCTTCCGCATCACAAGCTGCCACTGGCAATGGAGCAAATATAAGAGCAGTCGTAAGCCAAGCCCGGAGCGCAAATAGATTC
>JBBSBN010000054.1:0-4105 GCA_038251205.1 Candidatus Saccharimonadia bacterium
AACCATCAGAGCTCTGGTTTGCTGCACCAATCGCCAACACACACATCCTGGTAAATTGCCTGTAAGAGGCAGCCACGAAGGTCAACGATAACCCCGCCCAGAGACGAATTGACGTCTCGTTTGCGAGTCTTTCGCAGGCACCTTGTAAAGAGGAGGGAATGCTCGCCAAAAAGGCGGGTAAAAGAAAAGCGTTTGCCCAACTTGGGGAGCGTGGGTCGGCATAGGCCGTGTGTGTTCAAAGCGCAGATCTTGATTGCCGATAGCGAGCGGGTGAAACTGCTCGCTAAAATTCTGCAAGATCTGCGGGCTCGCCAACCACAACCCTTTACAGTAGGCAGCTCTTTCGATGATTCTCATCGAGATGAGCGCCGCTCTCAAGGGGAAGCGGTTGGAAAATCGCGAAAGCGAAACAAACATAATCCTATGTCGGCCTCTCAATAGAGAGGTATGCTACTGGCCACCGGAGCCAGGAAGCGATACATTGAGACCGCATAATGCGGAAGTATCTCAATGGGGATTAATAGTTATGCGTCTCAGCGCATAGTAGCGTGTCGATGGCTTGATCAGCCCGGCATCTAAAGCTACAAAGTGAGACTTCACAAACGACAATAAGTCGTCTCGCACTGATGCATACCCTTCGGGGATCCACTAGTTGGGTCCTCGAAGGTCTCAACACAAATATATATGTATTGTATGTTTCTGTTGGGATGTTACATTCTGAAATGTACTTGAATAATTAATTGATCCAAACAGAGGTTTGGATTTTTTGTATGAGAGCGTAAATTGGTCGGTCACATCTTATATTTTAGCTAAATTCTAGTTTCTAATGTCTAAAATCTAAGCTGGGGCTGATCGGTTTCGACAGTATTCCCAAAGCATATTTTGCAACCCGAGTTGCTCAGACTCGTTAAACAGGGCACCGCAATAATCGCCGCCTGATAAAGAACGCGAACGAAAAGGGGTAAAATCCAGATTCGGGGCCAAATCACCACAGCCTGGCAACAGAAGTGGAGATTGACGGTAGCAAAGACTACTGACTGACAGCAAAGACTGTTTGACATCTGGCAAAGACTAGACGGCCGGTAACCTGTTACCATGGCTAACGTTAAGCTGAATACAGGAATAGTCGTAGCGGTTGTTGCAGAGATTTTATGGACGAGGGTTCGATTCCCTCCAGCTCCACTCTGAGTTTTTGGTCTCTAAAACCATATTATCTAGCAGAAACTTTCTGCTAGACGCACCTCATGAAAAGAGAAAAACTAGCCATGCTGTTCAAGATCTACTTACTTTTAACAGCTCTGCTCTTGGCCACAACCTATACTGTTCCGGCGGTACCAACTTGGGCGTTCTGCCTGATTTTGGCTCAACTAATGCTTACCAGTGTAATTTACTGGTATAAGCACCACCGGCGCAGTAGCCCGCTGTACTGATCCGAGTGTCAAACCTTTCATTGTCCCGATAGTAACATATCGGGGCCCAACCAAGCTACAGATATTAATCTGGCTCTTGGTCGGGATTACACCCTGTGTCTCGAATAGTACCTTAGGAGAAAAATGACAGTAATAAATATGACCCCTCACATCATCAATCTGATTGGTGAAAATAATGAAGTTGTTATGTATCTACCGTCTAACGGTATTGCTCGCGCGCATCAGTCGCGTGCAAAAGTTGACGAGATTGATCTTGGCGGAAACACTGTGGCTATCAACCGCAACGTCTTTGGCGAACTATCGGGCCTGCCCGAGCCACAAGACGGCGTTTTCTACATCGTATCTGCTTTGGCGGCGAAAGCTGCCCCTGGGCGCAAAGACCTGCTACTAGTAGACGAAACAGTACGTGATGAAAACAATCAAATTGTTGGATGTCGGGCATTCGCGCGTCCTAATTGATATACCCCCGAGAGAGATTCTCTCGGGGCTCGACCAGGATACTCATTGTTGAGCATTCTGGTCGGGAAAATCCCGAATGAAATATGTACCTACAACCTCAAGAGGAGGTGAAATGTATGCTCTACGGAGCAGAGAAAGCTCGCGAGATGGGTCGCTCTATCTTGCCCAGTACCAGACGTAGTGCGCATGCACAGCAGCACCATATCTCACGTCATTATCGTAGAGCCAATCGTCAAGCGGTCGCCCAGATGGGGTGGAGTGAAGGTGGTTGGCTTGATTATGTAGGTCGTGATTTGTTGACCGATACCAAGCGCCAAGTGCGCATTGGATATTTGGTGAGAGAGCGGCGTGATGCCGACAAGATTGCGCCGGTGATGCGATGGGCCGATGCCATTGCCGCCGATCGTCGTAAGCTTGATCGCCGAGCTTACGTGGCTCAGCTTCTACCACAAAACATTGTTGGCTGGCATGCATTGACTCATATTGAGAATCTTAATAGCTTTGAGCTTGATATTCGTTTTGCAAATCGCACTAGCTACAGCGAGGCATTGCGCCAGCGTAAATGCGCGCAGGTTGAATCCTTTCTCGGCTTGGCTGAGCTGTTATTGCGAGTGTGTCGAGATAAGCGTCTGAAGGCAATGAATTCGGTGATCTACGGAAACTGGCAACCCGTAGTGTATTACACTGAGGATTGGGTGCCGGTTGAGGGTGAACCTGCTTGGTTCACTCAAAAAGTGCGTACCCGCCATGTCGACAATCGTGCACCTCGTACTCTTGCTGGCAAGAATGACATACCAGCTTTCATGTTGGCGGTCTTTGGTTCTGGGGCTTTTCGTAGCCCTTGCCTACAGAAAGAGCGTGATCGTTGCTTGAGTTACTTGGCTCAAGTTTATGATTATGAGCTGAATCAGCCATATATCTAATATTCCCCCTAGTCATCTGCGATGACTAGGGGCTTTTCTTTTGTGCCAAATTATGCTATTGTAGTAAGCCGTTCGCACCTACTCATCTATCACTAGCTGGAGAAAAAATGACCAAAGCTATGCGTGCCATTGTACTGATTGGCATTCCTGGATCAGGTAAGACTACCTATATTCAGAATGAGCTCAGCAATGTACCCAACCCATTGACAGTATGCCCAGACGACATTCGTGTCGAGCTTGCTGGAGACGCGTCAGATCAAACACTGAATACCGAGGTATGGCTACTGGCTTACCATCGAGCAGAAGAGGCTTTGCAGGCTGGTAAGGTGTTGATTTTTGACGCCACCAACGCTAAGAGGCTCGATCGGGTTGCTCTGCTTGATCACTTGCGGTCTGTGATGGGCCCAGAAGGCTTCATTAAGGGCGTATGGCTCAAAACACCGCTTGACGTGTGCAAAAAGCGCAATGCTGACAGAGGCAGAAGTGTGCGTGAGGTGGCAGTAGAACGCATGTATTACCAGCTCGAAGCCGAGCCACCCAGATTGTATGAAGGCTTTAATCAGCTCTACGTTCCAAATTTTGATCCAAGTCTGGCCTAGTTATTACTATGCCACCTGAATAATCAGGTGGCTTTTTATTTACATAGTAGGCAAAACTCTTGACAATAACTCTTATGTTTGCTATAATAGCGATTTAACGATACAATATATTACATTATGCAACAAGAATTAACCCCCAAACAACAGGCCGTCGAGCTTATTAAGCAAGCTAATCATATCTTGCTAGTAACAGGTAAAGAGCCCAATAACGACCAACTCAGCTCAATGGTAGCATTAGAGCTTATTTTGCAACGCGTTGGTAAGCAAGTGAGTGCTATTGTCACTAGTGATATGCCAAAAGTACACAAAGTACTTGATACACGCCATATTAGCCGTGATCTTACGGGTATTCGTGATTTTGTTATTAGACTTGATACAAAAGACGTAGAAGTAGATAAGCTTCGCTATGAGGTTAATGATGACAATCTAGAAGTGGTGATTTCGCCTTTTTCTGGTAACTTTACTGCTGAAAACGCTAGTTTTGACTACGGTGCCTATAAGTTTGATCTAGTAATTGTACTTGGCGTGAGTGAGATCAGTAAGATTGATGGTATTTTAGAGCAAAATCCAACTATTTTTGATGGTATTCATCTTATAAACATAGACTCACATCGTAGTAATGAAAGTTATGGTAGTGTTAATTACGTAGAGCCACAAGCTAGCTCAGTTTGTGAGATGCTGGTAGGTGTTATAG
>JBBSBN010000055.1:0-4062 GCA_038251205.1 Candidatus Saccharimonadia bacterium
ATGGCGACTAAAAGGTTCAGCAGAGGATAGACGAGAAGAGTATTAAACACGAGCAGCTCCAGAAATATTAGTAGTATGGGTTTTGTGACAACTCAAATCAACCCGTGGTTGAGACCAGGGGTTACAGCGAATAATTCGCCAGCTAGCTAGCCCAACCCCATGTAATGTACCGTGCTCGGCAATTGCAATTTTGGCATACTCGCTGCAGCTAGGGTAATACCGGCAATAACCATAGGGATGGCGGTGGGCTAACGGACCATGATCTGGTGATAGCGTCTTTTGATACAAATTTATGGTGTTGATTAGGAGTTTTTGCATATTGTAATAACCAGCTTCCGGTATCGCTACGAGCGTGATTGACCACCTTCAAATTGAGCCAATGTTTTCATTATATCTTGTTTGAGAGCCTCGGGCGAGGCCTCTGCTATCGCTGACTTGGCCACAATAACATAGTCTCGTCCTTGGTTCAGATCAGCAGATTCACGCAAAATCGCAATTATACGACGTCGAGTGCGGTTACGGGCTACTGCACGCTTGGATATTTTTTTCGACACCACAACACCAAATCGACTCTCAGTCTTATGATTTGGTTGGCCCTTCACCATGACAAAGTGGCCATGGATAGCCCTGCCCCGCTGATGAGTTCGACCAAAGTCGGCTCGTGAGCGCAAACGATAAGTGCGCCTTAGCATAGTTTTTAGGCGCTGAGCTTAGCTCGGCCACGAGCACGGCGACGGCGCAAGACTTGCTGGCCAGCACGAGAACTCATGCGAGACATAAAGCCGTGCACGCGTGAGCGGCGGCGTTTTTTGGGTTGATACGTTCGTTTCATAGGTTTTTGCTCTTGCTGGCGATTATTGTGTGCCGGCGGTTTACAGTCTTAATATTTAAGCATATTTTGGCTTTTTGGTCAATCATTACCTCCTGTGCAAAAGAATATCCAAGCTGGTTTTGTGCCAGTTGTACAACCTTTGTGCACAAGCCGCTAATGGTGCTTGAGCTTGTGGAAAACCCTAGTAATCCGGTATGATTGGGCTAATATGCGGGTGAGAAGATGAGCACATCGACGGCTGAGCTATGGCAAGCAGTCTTGGGCGAACTGGAGGTGACCTTAAGCGAGGCAAATTACAAAACCTGGTTTAATCACACAGGTATTATTAGCGTTGAAAATAACACTGCCGTCGTAGCTGTACCAAGTCCCTTTACTCGAGAATGGATTAAATCAAAATATAATGATCAAGTATTGGCAGCTTTGCAAAAACTAATTGATGGTCTAGATCGGGTCGAGTACAAGGTCAGTAATATGTTTATGATAGGGGGTACGACTAAAACCGAGGACACAGCTCGATCAAAAACAGTAGCACCAGCAAGTCCCGAGCCAGCTACCGCCAAGCCCTCACCAAGCCACGCCTCCACACAAGCCTCGCCTGCAACACCTTCGCGGCGCAATAGTTTGACCAAATATAAATTTGAGAACTTTATTGTGGGCGACAGTAATCGCCTAGCTCACGCTGCGGCTCAGTTAGTGGCGGAAAAACCCGGAGAAAACTATAATCCCCTCTTTCTCTATGGTCCGGTCGGAGTCGGTAAAACTCACTTGCTTTGTGCGATCAATAATTCTGCCCTCCAAACTAATCCCGATGCCAAAACCCTCTATACCTCGACCGAAACCTTCTTAAATGAGTTCACGCGCGCTATTCGTGAAGGAGCTATGAAGCAGTTGACTGATAAGTATCGCCGGCTTGATCTGCTCCTTGTGGATGATTTGCAGTTTATAGCAGGTAAAGAGAAATTCCAGGAAGAATTCTTCCATACATTTAATGCCCTTCACCAATCTGGCCGACAGATTGTACTTTGTAGTGATCGGCCCCCGAAAGCTATCCCAACTCTTGAAGACAGGCTCCGAAGTCGGTTTGAGTGGGGTATGGTGGCAGACATCACAGCTCCTGATCTTGAGACAAGAATTGCAATCTTACAAAACAAGGCTATAGAGCAAGAATTTAATCTGCCCGACAATATTGCTTTGCTGATTGCCGAGCAAGCCGATAGCAATACTCGTGAGCTCGAGGGAGCGCTCACTCACATTATTGCCCGGTGTCGCTTTCAGAATCTCGAAATATCTGAGGAGGTGGTACAGCAAGTCCTGGGTCACACCAAGAAGTCTCGCCAACGCAAAGTTAATCCTCGATTGGTTGTTGAGCGGACGGCTCAATATTACAATCTCAAAGCTGCTGATCTCACGGGAGTGCGTCGCAATCGCGAGATAGTGCTCCCCCGTCAAATATCTATGTATATCATGCATCATGAGCTTGGTATGAGCCTGCCGCAGGTTGCCCATGTGCTTGGCGGGCGCGATCATACAACAGTATTGCATGGCTACCGCAAGATTGAGCGCCTGCTTGGTGAAGATGAAGCATTGGCCCATGAAATAAGAACACTTTCAACTCAATTAATTGAGGCTGATTAATGAAAAAGTTTCCTGTGCAAAGCTTGTGGATGAAATGTGTACAAAGGGGGGTGAAAGATTGCGCTTGTGTTTTACGTTCGATCGTGGAGTGTGGGAAAGCGGGTATAAGTCAGTGGTTTATACCGTTTTTTGTCCAGCCACTTATCAACGCTTTTTTTGTTATTTTTCAGCTTACTAAGCGGTTTGTACACAGTTTGCACAGGCCCTACTATTACGACTACGAGTTTTATATAAATATATTTAATACTAAGATTAATAACTAAGGAGTGAGGGAAGAATGAAATTACATGTCACGCAAGAAAACTTTGCCAAGGCATTGGCTACAGTGAGTCGGATTATCCCAGCTCGCCCGAGTCTTGCGGTACTTAATAATGTACTACTCAAAACTAACTCTTCACGGTTTGAGATATCTGCCACAAATCTTGAGCTGGCGGTAGTGTGTAAAACTGGTGCCAAGATTGAGAATGAGGGAGCGCTAACGGTGCCAGGTCGCTTGCTGTCAGAACTCGTTAGTAGTGTAAACGGGGATAAGCTTCAGCTTATTAGTTCCGATAATAACCTACGCATTAAATCTGACGGACTTGATAGCTTAATTAATGGCATTAGTGCTGAAGAATTCCCGGTAATTCCAGTGGTGAAACCTAATGTGAGCTTTAGTGTGGCAGCCGCAAAACTTCATCAAGCTTTAGGAGAGGTAGTGATAGCAGCCGCAACTGATGAAGCGCGACCGGTGCTCAATGGTGTACTAGTAAATCTGAGTCAAGGTTATCTCACCCTAGCCTCAACGGATAGTTATCGGTTGGCCGAGACTAAGCTTGCCCTTAAAAACGATCAAGAGTTTAGTGTTATAATTCCGGTTCGTACAATAACTGAGCTTATTCGGTTATTAGGGAATTCTTCAGGAAATGTGACACTTGCCTTATCCGATAATGAAGCTGTTATAACGTGCGGAGACGTTAGCCTTGTATCTCGCTTGATTGAAGGTAAATACCCAGATTATGGCCAAATCTTCCCTACTGAGTCTGCTAGCACTGTTACTCTAGAACGAGAAGAGTTAATTCGTACTATTAAAATAGCTGCATTATTTGCTCGAGAAAGTGCAAATACAATTAAACTATCAACCAGTAAAAGTAAGCTTGATATCATGAGCCAAGCCAGTGAAATTGGTGAGAACAATTCTAGTCTAGATGCAAAAGTAAAAGGCGATCCAATCTCTATTCAACTCAATGCCCGCTATTTACTCGATAGCTTAAATGTTATTGAAGCAAATACTATTACCCTCGGCTTTATGGGGGAGCTAAACCCCTGCTTAATCACGCCAGCGCTTAGTGCAAAACAAGCTGACTCTAAGCTCAGACCAAGTCCAGCTCATATAATAATGCCACTTCGTAGCTAGCTCGTGTATAGGCTTAGTTAATAATTAAAATGCTAAGCTCTATTACACTTATTAATTTTCGTAATCTCAACCAACTCGAACTTACAGTACCATCAGGAATTACAATTCTCTATGGACCAAATGGGATAGGTAAAACTAATCTACTCGAGTCGATCTATGTTGGCTCGACCACGAAGTCATTTCGAGCCTCGGATAGAGA
>JBBSBN010000056.1:0-4046 GCA_038251205.1 Candidatus Saccharimonadia bacterium
TGACATTTTATGTCCCCCACTTAGGTTACGGCCAGTGTATCAAATACCACTTCTGATGTCCATCGAGTGCTATCGCCTGCGCGATAGTCCGTCGACTGATCGCTGTTTTGGTGCCACCGTTTCTACTGCTGCTTTGGCGGCGTGCTTCACTTCAGAGAGAAGCTTTTGTGGCTCGGCAATTACCATACCAACTCCACTGATCAAAACAACTATCAGAAGATAGTTCAAGTTAAAAAAGTTCGATACTACCCCAGTATGCAATGTTTCTGCCAGCGTTGCAGTTAGATATGTCACAAGCATGACTTGAAAGAACTCACGGCAGAGCACGTAATTCGTTTCCCTAGCTTTTGTCATAGCGCCTCCGGACTAACATCACAATGCCAGCCACCACGATAATGCCAAGCGTTTCCAGAATGACGCTGACGCGGCTTATCTTCACACCTACTAGATTAAAATAGAAACTAACTAGCGGCACTAATGCAATTGATAATGCAAAGCTCAGCGCAATCCGCTCGATAATATCGATCTTTTTGGGTTTGAAGAATGCGAATGACACGACAAAGCCGGGTACAAACAGCAAATATATCGCTCCTGTTATTGTTAAGCCCACTTCCGCAATCTTACCGATCATTTGCCCCACCAACCTTCCTTGCTTAAGCTCATTGATATTGATTTTATATCAAATTCACCTTTACTATCACTCAAGCCTGGTGCAGATATCAGCCATGATAGCTGGCGCTTCTGTATCACAGCACTGCTTAGATCATAATCCAAGGTCGTCTCTTGCCAGCCATCACCCAGGTCACGTGGCTTGCGATAATTGGTAAGGATATAGTCGGCATGCGCCACATCAGTAGAACTTGTGATCGGCAATATGTGATACGGGGTAGGCTCAAAGAATTGATCTTGGGAGAAAGCAAAATATCCTGGGCCATTGAGTATCACGTCACTCTTTGGAGCTATCGCCATGGCTACTGGACTTATGAGTTTTTGGGTTTGCTCTACTCCAACTTTCGTAAGAGTTAATGGCAATGCATCAGCACTGATAGTTTGCAGGCTCGGGGCATGATTGGTCAGAGCCGAGAGAGATAGCACGCTAGCATATAGGGTTGTGGGCAATGTCTTTGACACAAGATCACCATAGACTTCGTGACTATTAATTGGATAAATTGGTCCCTCAAAGACGAATTTGTGCAAGTTTGTACTGATTTGAGTGATCACACTATCACTCGGAGCATCAATTACGATTTGGTAGATACCAGCCTCAGCATTGCCTGAGCGTGGGTACCGAATTTCTGTCACATCCGTTCTACCATATTTATGATCATTGCTCGCATTCCCATCATCATCGATCGTGGCCGATATGAGCTTGTCTTTGCCTTTGTACATACTCACGTTCGTCACGTCCGGGTCGACATACCAATTTAAATCTTTTTTGGTAAGTTTCAGTTCAATTGGCTCATTCTGAACATAAACATACATAGTGGTTTTGCCACGAAGTGGTACATCAATAGCCGTGTGGGTTTTGGAAGGCACGTAATTAGAGGGCTGGGTATTAGCCTTAGGTAAAGTCGTATTGTCATAATCATAAATCCCTATGACTTTATCTTTGGGGGGATTTTTAATGAAAGCTTGGGCGCTGTCATATGCAGGGGTTTTTTGATATAAATATGGACCTTTACCGGTACGTGGTAACTGAATAGCGTCCATGAACGGCGCACTTAGTATGCTAGAAGCATATCCCCAACTCTCATGGTTACGATACCCCAGGCTAACTTCCTGATTCACATCATGATTTCGAAACTGTGTAGTAATTTTTGCTGTATCAAATGCAAAAGGCATGTCGTTGGTGAAATACGCCAAGTCATCAATCTGTTTTGTATAGCCATTAGTACTCTCTACTCGACTACTTGGGCCAATCGTACTTATGTGCGGACTACTAGCTAGATAAATTTTATGAATATCAAACGGAACAGTATTTACAAACACTAGATAACCAATCAGACCAAGCGCCAAGACTATCGCGAGGATTCGGCTGATAATATTCAGTCGCTTCATGCTATATTCCTTTTTCGGCTTTGAATTAAGCTGCTGAGCATGGCGATATCAGCGCGATTGAGCTCACCCGTGATTAATAGCCAACTGACATAACCAAGACCTAGGCTTACCCACCAAATCGGCAAGAACCAGACTGGCGTGGACACAACCCAGCCAACTACCAGCACAATAACTGCACCAATTAATATTCTAATTGTGCTAGCTATGCTGATTTTGTATCGCACGACTCTACGCGCAAATATTCCGCTACTCAGCATCACCACTGCTGCACCTATGCAAGTGCCAAGTGCAGCACCAACTCCGCTAAGATGCGGAATTAGTATCACACATCCTATTAATCCACTTAACACTCCAGCGCCAGCAATAATCATGGCTTGCTTGGCTCGGCCCGCACCATTTAGCACATTTGCCAGTAGCGAAAATATCGTCAGCCCAATATATCCGATCACAAGCACCCGCAGCATTGGTACAGCCGGCGCGTACTGCTTGCCATACAGTATGTGCACAAGATTGGGTGCTGTGGCAACGATCAACATTGCCAGGGGAAGCATTAGTAGCAATAGCCAGCGCAGCGCGCTGGTAGTTGTTTTCGCGGCTTCGCTATTTTTGCCTTCACCAACAAGTCTAGAAACATTTGGGAACAAAACTTGCCCAATCGAGCTGAATCCTAGGTACGGAACTAGTGCGATATTTTGCGCAGCAGTATAGAATCCGGCGATAGCGGCAACGCTAGTTAGAGCTTTAAGCGAGAATAGATCAACAGATAGTTGGAGAGTCGATATTGCTGCAAAGCCGATTAATGGGATCGAGTACATTATTAAAGTCCGAATTGGGAATTGTTTTTTTGTTCTCGGAAATTTGAAGCCATATAGTAATGCTATAGCTGGGGCAATTATGAAACCGATAATGGCACCCTTCAATGCGAACAACAACGCTAACCCAACAATAAAAATTAATTTCGCGATTGAGTAAACAATGTTCATTACTGACTGTTTACCAAACGCATGCAGTCCATTGTAGTAACCCATGAATATTGAATACAAACCATATAGAGGTAACACAAGCGCCATTAGCCTTAAATATTTTGTAAAAGACGGGTCATGAAATATCGATGCGGCAAGCGGTGCTATTATTAGAAAAATTATCATTAATCCAATAACAAGTGTGAGTTGAATTTTTATTCCTGATTTTAGGATTTCGTCCGCGTGTTCTCTATCCGATGCAATATATTTACTAACGGCTTGAGGTACACCAGCAATTTGAGCAATATTAATGCTGGTTAATAATGAAGTAAGAACACCAAATGTGCCATATTGTGCAGGACCTAAAACACGACCAAGAATTATATTTACTAAATAACTAGAAATGACAAAAACCAAAGTTGCTATCGTTAAATAGAGCGTGCCTTTTTGATTATTACTTTTCATTATTTATGCACTCTCAAATCAATGAGTAAATAATTTTTATCCTGTGTCACTTTTTTATACCTCGTCAAAGCAGGCATTATTCTAGACGTTTCTCCAATAGTTTGCTTGCTAACAAGTATAAAATCGACTCGGTATTTTGCTCGTAATTTTCTGAGATTATCCGGACTTGGATTTATAAAAAAGTTAGTAGCTAATATGTCTCTATCGTCACAAGCCTGCTGGTATACACCATTACAAAACGAAAGCACTTGCCATTGTTTGTCTTTCGTGATGATACTGCTTCCCGCAACAATTCTGCGATCTGAATATACAGGAATATACCGATTAATAATATCATTTGGGTTTACAAGAACTATATCGTTAGACTTTGTATGTTGATCTAGCATTCCAAAATCAGGTTGTCGCTGTATTAAGGCACTATCAGTTGCTTTTGAATAATTATATATGAAGATTAGTCTTGGATAGATTGATACGATCGAAAAAGCAGCAATTAATATATAGACTCTGATTCTAATTTTTTTGGCGTTATGCCGTAATAGTCGTACAATATATGTTGCCGCA
>JBBSBN010000057.1:0-3906 GCA_038251205.1 Candidatus Saccharimonadia bacterium
GACGATCTGGGGTGTCAGGAGTAAAGACCGGAACGACTGGCGAAGCTGGCCAATGTTTCATTGGTTTGCAGCTGGTCAAAAATCCTGATGGGACCAAACGACAGCTTGTAAGTGTGGTGCTGCATAGCCCAGATCGTTTCAATGAAACCCTTTCTATGCTAAACTATAGCGTCACACAATTTAACTGGCTATAAGTCAATGATACAAACAGATTTACCTCTGGTGGCGCTGGTCGGTCAAACCAACGTCGGTAAGAGCTCACTCTTTAATGCGCTTGCTGGAAGAGGTCGTGCGATTATTGCTCGTGAAGAACACACTACTCGAGATATTGTCGATGAAGTTATTACCGCCGACGAGCGGTCTTTTCGGCTTGTTGATACTGCCGGAGTACCAAACCGTAAAGTAGATATGGCGCCTGACATTATGCTGGCCACCCGGGAATTACTAGAGAAGGCGAGCATTGTTGTGATGGTTGTAGACCGTAGTCTTCCTCCGGATCAAGTAGAACGAGAGTTAGCTCGAGACTTACATCAGCTCGGTAAGCCAATTATTCTCGTGCTCAATAAAAGCGACCGACTACGGACGGTATCGATGCAAGACCAGGCGGTATTTGCCAAGCTAGGCTTCAAAAGCGCTATTGAGACTTCGGCCCCCAACCGCATGGGCTTGGCAGAGCTACTCGAAAGCATTACAAGCCAGCTTCGTAGCCGACATATAGCTGCGAAATCAGATCCGATTGTCAAACTAGCACTCATCGGCCGACCAAATGTTGGTAAATCGAGTCTTATGAACGCCTTATTGCGCCAGCCTCGGAGCTTAGTCAGTGATAAAGCACACACCACTCGCGATACAGTCGTGCAGCGACTGAGTTATCAAAAGCAAATAATTGAGCTAGTCGATACTGCTGGGCTCCGTCGTCCTGGTCGAATAGAAAAGGGTATTGAGCGATTCTCGGTAGAGCGAACTCGCTACGCAATCGGTGCTGCCGATGTCTGTGCACTGATAATTGATGCAACTGAGCTAGGGGTTAAGCTTGACCAGGGACTGGCTGGAAAAATACGGGAAGCTGGTCGTGGCTTGATCCTAGTCGTTAATAAGATTGATCTTGTTGAAGGGGGAGCAGAGGCAAGGGCGCGGTTAATGGCTCAACTTCATCGCGAGTTTGAATTTTGCTTCTGGGCACCAGTAGTATTTACCTCAGCCACAGAACGCAAAAATGTGACAAAGCTTCTACAGCTGGCAGCAGAAATTGAGACCCGTCGTCGGACCGAGGTAAGTACGGCCGTGCTAAATCAAACTTTGCAGACGATCATGTCGCACCACCCCCCAGCTAGCACTGGCCGTGGACAAGCTAAGCTCAACTACATCACTCAAGTTGCTATTGATCCTCCGACATTTGTGATATTTGGTACCAAACCAAGCCAGATACATTTCTCGTATCGGCGCTATATTGAGAATCAGTTCCGCCAGAGCTTTGATTTTATTGGTACACCTATTAAACTTATCTTTAGAGACAAGCACGAGTAATGGAAGAGAATACAAATACTCCAGTATTAATAGTCGGATTGGGAAATGTTGGCGATCGGTATGCAAAAACTCGTCATAATATCGGCTTTATGGTTATAGAAGCAATGGTTACAAAGTTTGGTGCGAGTGGCTGGCGTACTGAGACTAAATTTAAATCAGACATTTCCGAGGTAACTCTGGGTGGTAAGCGAGTCTTTTTCGCCAAGCCCCAGACAATGATGAATGGTAGTGGACAAGCAATTATTACGCTTATGAATTTTTATAAAATAACACCAAGCTGTATTTGGGTGGTAAGCGATGATGTTGATTTAGAATTTGGAGATATACGCCTTCGGGCAGAAGGCAGTAGTGGCGGGCATCAGGGCCTTGAATCGGTCGTCGGTGCAATAGGAACGAATTTCCGCAGACTTAGAATTGGAATAGGAGATAATCGAGCTCATAATCTAGCCTCGGAAGATTATGTCATGCAAAGCTTTAGTGAGGTAGAGTTGAAGCAAATCCCTGATATTATTGAAAATGCCATTGATCGACTGGAGCAAGACGCACTCTCACTCTAATTGCTTGTGTTTGCAACAAGTTCGGTATTTAAGTACTATAAAAGCACGCTTGCCTGATGGCTTGCGTGCTCATATATATACCCTTTAACTCCCCTCAAAGAGGATTTATCAGCCTCATTGTATTTTATAGGCCGCGGTAGTTAAAGGGAATAATCTGCTATTTGGGAACCTAAAGGAGGGTGAGATTTAGGTTGTAGCCCCGCATAGCAGATTACTCACTTCAAGCTACGGATTGCTTAATAAAGAGCAAAATCAGCTTTACCAGCTGAACGTAAGCATATTAACACCTAATGCTATATTTGTCAATACTTTTTTAATAAGCATAAGAAAGAGCGCAAAAATGAAGATCCAACATCTTACGACATCAAGCGAAAACTATCCCGGGCAATTGGCTGAAATTCATCAACCGCCGCAGGACCTCTATGTTTTGGGCAAAATTCCTGCAGCACCTATGCTTACAATCGTCGGTACTCGAAGGCCGAGTAGCTATGGTGAGGAGGTGACATATCGATTGAGCTACGAGTGCGCCCAGGCTGGGATGACCATAGTCAGCGGGTTGGCTTTAGGGCTTGATACTATTGCTCACCAGTCAGCGCTAGATGCTGGCGGCAGCACAATTGCTGTTTTGGGATGTGGCCTTGACCGTATTTATCCCAGTGCTAATCGTAGTTTGGCGATGAATATATTAAAAAACCGTGGTGCTATCGTAAGCGAGTATCCGGTAGGGACTGAGCCATTTAAATCAAACTTTGTGGCTCGAAATCGAATTGTGGCGGGTCTTTCAGACGCAGTCATTGTGACTGAAGCACAAGCCAAAAGTGGTACCTTAATTACTGCAAATTATGGCTTACAGCAGAATCGTTTAGTTATGGCAGTGCCAGGTAATATAACCAGTTGGCTGAGTGCTGGCCCAAATAACCTACTTCGTGCCGGCGCGACACCAATTACGAGCTCGGCTGATGTACTCACAGCACTTGGGTATGAGGCTGTTTTGCATAGTGCTACTAGCAAGCCAAACTCTAAGGAGGAGGCAAAGGTACTTGAACTCCTTGAGAATGGCCATGTCACGATTGAGGCAATGTTGAGAAAAACTCCGCTAACACCGCCACAGCTTGCCAGCACGCTTAGTCTAATGGAAATTACCGGGCAGATTCGCAATCTAGGTGCTGGCCAGTGGACTAAGGCCTAAGCCTTGCTAATACCAGCCAATCCTCAGTCATAACAAATAAAATAATAAGAATAGACTTGCCCTGTGACGCGGTATTGTGTATAGTCCGAGTCGCTGTTGCATTTGTATATTCAAACCATTAGCATAATAAACCATGGCCAAAATCACCCCTAAATCCACTAAAGCCAAGACTCAAAAACGAGTTACAAAATCAAAGTCTACCGCTAGGCCAGCTCGCACAGCGGCTAATCTTGTTATTGTGGAAAGTCCGGCCAAAGCCAAGACAATTGAGCAGTATCTGGGGCCGGGCTATCTAGTACTAGCAAGCTTTGGTCATGTTCGTGACTTGCCGAAGTCGAGATTGGGGATAGATGTGGAGAATGGTTTTACACCTGATTATATAATTCCGCGAGGGCTCGGCAAACGTGTAAAAGAATTAATTACGGCCGCAAATGCTGCTACCACAATATATCTTGCAACTGACCTTGATCGTGAGGGTGAAGCCATTGCTTGGCATTTGTCTCAAGCCATCGAGCCCAAAGCTGGCCAGAAATGGCAACGTATTACATTTTCAGAGATTACCAAGGATGCAATCACTGATGCGGTGGCACATCCCCGGGAGATAAATACTAACCTGGTGGATGCGCAGCAGGC
>JBBSBN010000058.1:0-3897 GCA_038251205.1 Candidatus Saccharimonadia bacterium
GCTCCTCCTTCACCAAAGATCAATTTCCCGACCCTACCAAGTATCTTAAGTCCGATCTTTGGGAGTATTGACGGTACTGATGGTACAGATCCTACTACCGGCCCGACCAGCACAAATCCAGGTGATTCAGTGGTAGACTTTGGCACAGACGATGAGCGAGGTGGAGTTACGGTGAACTTAAGTATTGTGGATGCCAATGGTAAGCCATTACCATATGTGAAAGTTCAGATTGCTGGCCAAGATATTACGAGCGATAATAACGGCCACATCACCCTTGATAATCTAGCACCAGGCAAATATAAGGTTGTTGTTAAGGGTAAAATAGCTACACCAAGCTATATTACAGTTCAAAGTAGTGCTGGGAATGGTGGCCCACAAAAGGCAACGATCAAGCTGGCGAATTCATCGAATGTCGGTGGCGTATCCATAGCTGTATTCGCCCTGCTAATATTGTTAGGCCTCTTTGCTGTCGGCATGATACTGGTGCGCATGGGTTTCTTTAGCCGACATTTGCCAAAGGGTGACTTGGCCACCAAGCCAATTTCTGCACCAAAAGCAGCCACAACTTCACCAAGCCATTCACCAATAAAGCCTGGAGCTTCCAAGATTGAAAAGTTTGACGGTACGAGTGTGAATACTAAGGTATACTACCCTGATAAAGTTGGCGGAAAAAAGCCTCCAAAATAAACTAGTAACCGAACAAAACCCTTGACAAGCGTTTTGTTCGCTGATAAAGTATAAGCACTATCAACTATTTAAGAAAAAGATAGTTTTGCTCAGAGTCTATGGTAGGGTTGGACGAAGTCACAACTCTCTTTTTGATCCAGAAAGGAAGTGTCTATGCCAGGAACCCGCAAAGGCGGCATGCGTGCCGCAGAAACCAACAAAAAGCGCTATGGCCGAGATTTCTACGTTCGAATCGGTGCCCAAGGCGGCAAGGTAAGCACTGGTGGCGGTTTCGCCAAGAACCCAGAGCTAGCTCGAGAAGCTGGTGCCCGTGGTGGCCGTGCTTCACGCAAAAACAAGACTACTGCTGAAAACAGCGAAAACTAAGAATCTACGCTGAACTTACCGTAAAAACCCGCGCTTACATAGCTGCGGGTTTTTACTTGCTTGTAATAAGACGGCGCCGTCGTACGGCACAGTCTTTACGGTCATTTACTCGCCAAGCACAACCGCAGACAAAACAGGCAAAACTTATTTCGGTTTTATTCAGGCAAAAATTGCCACAATCAGGGCAAGTGGCTCGTTGGCTGAGCCATATCTCATAGCTAGCTAGACAATCGTCAATATAGGCTTGATCGATCGGTACTTCAAAACGGCGTGCTAACCGGATGGTTTTCTGCCACGCAGCAATCTCCATCAGGTAGAGCTCTAGATCACAGCTATAATTAAGATGGCCAAGTAGGGCATGGGCCGTCTCATGAAGCAAGCAAAGCTGACCTACTGAACAATCTAGCCTACCTTCGTCATAATTGATGATTTCTGCTGCAGCATCATAAGCAAAATATGTTGCCGGTGCATACCGCAAAGTCCGAAAATGCGCAATAATTTCCAATCTCACCCTCTCATTGATATTAAGTATAATGCTGAAGGTTAAATAAGCACAAGCCTAACCGGTTTAAATAGTGGCAGCGGCTTCTTGGGCAAGCTCCAATGCGCCCATTAGAGGGGCTGTTTCAATATAACGGGCGGGTATTAGCTTGGGGAGGGGGTAAAGCGCTGGAAGAGCTGCTAAATGAGTTCGTAAGGGCACTAAAAAACGCTTGTGATGCACGGCTACACCACCAGCCAGCACTACGACCTCCGCATTGCACATAGTTATAAGGTTAAAGATACCCCAGGCCATTTTTTGAGCAATTTCGTCCCAAATTTGAGGATCGGAAATTTCAGCGGCAATTTTTCCGTATTGGAGCTTGATGGCTTGGCCGCTAGCCAGGCTTTCGAAGCTTTGCAGCTGGTTTTGTTCTCCAACGCGGAGTAATTGATGACCACCCTCCATGTTGTTCTGAGCCGGAAGGGGCTGACCATCCAATATTAGGCTTGTGCCAATGCCGGTTGAAATCGTAATATAAAGGACACTTGAGTATGGCTTTCCAGCGCCAAAGCGAGCTTCAGCGATGCCACCAAGTGTAGCATCGTTTTCTAGCACAACAGGACAGTGAAGCAAACGAGTTAAATCCTTCACGATTTCAACATAATGCCATTTCAGATTCTGAGGTGCTAATATCACTCCAGAAGTAGGATTGAGCGGACCAGGGCTTGCTATCCCAGCGGCAGTGATTGACTGACCACTACTCAAACGTTGTATTGTACTAACCATCAGGTGGAGTGCGTTATTGTAATCTGGTGGTGTAGCAAAATCAAGGTGTTGATCAATCTGACGTCCACTTTTCGCCATACCAATTCTTATTTTGGTGCCGCCAATATCGATACCGATAACCATAACCATATTATACACGAGTTCAAAAGATGCTTATCCTTGCAGAATATAAAACTGGCGGCTAAAATCAAGCTAATATCAGCTTTCCATAGGATGGCAAACCAAGAGAGGGGTTGAAGTGAAAACAAATCGCAATCTGATCAAAGTTATCTTAGCGGTGATCTTAGTTATATTGATAGTGATTGCAACATTTGTCTATGGCAATCGAGAGCGAGATAAGCAAACGAAACAGACGAACTCTTCTCCTACAACTCAAAGCAAACCACAACCAAGTAAGTCGCCCGTGACACCTAAGCCAGCACCACCTCCCCCACCCCCTACAACGTCTTCTAATTCTCAATTGACTCAAACTGGCACTGGCGGGTTGGCTGCTATTCCGGCAACACTTATGACAATGCTCGTTATATTTTATCTTAGACGTCGCCACGCAGCTCCTTATTAAGATTTACCTCTTTACAACCGGGTTGGCTTAAGGTATAGTAGGAGTAATACATAGTTTGCACACACCTCTAGTGTGCTAATTAAATTATTTAAGGAAATCGCGAATGGCAAATTCAACCAAAGTAACAATGGCTGATCTGCTCGCTGGACAGAGTGTACCAACCCTGATGTCTGGTGATGTAGTTGAAGGAAGCGTGATCTCAAGTGATAAGCACGAGGTCTGGCTTGATTTGGGCGTATTTGGTACGGGAGTCGTGGTAGGGCGAGAACTAGAGCAGAGCCATACAGCTATTAAACCGGGTGATGCAGTCAGTGCCTCAGTACTAGAACCTGAAACAGCTGACGGATATGTTGTATTGTCACTTAAGAAGGTTGCTAAAGAAAAAGGCTGGGACAGCCTTGAAGATCGTTTTGGCAGCCAAGAAACTTTTGGAATCGTCCCTTATGATGCCAATAAAGGTGGATTACTAGTAGAAGTAGATGGTATTCGTGGCTTCTTGCCCGTATCTCAGCTCTCAGCTGAAAACTATCCTCGTGTGTCAGGAGCTGATAAGGATGAAATTCTTAATCGCCTCCATCAACTAGTTGGCCGTACGCTTATGGTTCGAATTCTTGACTTAGACCGCCGGGCTAATAAGCTGATTGTATCTGAGAAAGCTGCTCAGAAAGAATTTACTGAAGGCAAACTCTCAGAACTCCAGGTAAGCGATGAGGTTGAAGGTATTGTTACTGGAGTCGTGGATTTTGGTATTTTTGTCAATGTCGATGGTATCGAGGGCCTCGTCCATATCTCAGAGATTTCATGGGATCGAGTTGATAATCCCGGTAAATTCGTTCACATCGGGCAGAAAGTTAAAGCTCGTATTATTTCAATTGATCAGGATAAGCTTTCTCTTTCAATCAAGCAATTAAGTGAAGACCCCTGGGCTCGTGAGATTAAACAATTCAAGATTGGCGATACAGTAGAAGGAAAAGTTACGCGAATTACTCCATTCGGTGCTTTCGTTCAAGTA
>JBBSBN010000059.1:0-3794 GCA_038251205.1 Candidatus Saccharimonadia bacterium
GAATTGGCTAATATACCGCGGGCTCTTAAATTATAAATATTCCAGCCAAGCCAAACATCTACGACATAAAACACTCGCGATGGTAAATAAATCAGGATTCTGGGAGTACTTCTCACCAAATACTGGAAAAGGCTATGGAGGAGATAATTTCTCATGGACTGCAGCATTAGTGCTTGATCTCATTGCCGATGAGCTACGCTAATTAATAGCCTCGGCTTGGGATAATATCTAGAAACGAGCGAAATGAGCAAAAGCTTTGTTGGCTTCTGCAGCAGCATGCGTATCGGTCTTTTTCTTGATCGCATCGCCAGTGTTATTGTAGGCATCGACAAGTTCAGTCGAAAGACGAGCGTCAAATGGCTTGCCAGACTTATTTTGAGCCGAATCAATGATCCAACCCATCGCAAGATGAAGCTTACGGTCGCCACGAACTTCGATTGGGACCTGGTAGTTTGCACCACCAACTCGTTTACTCTTTACCTCAACTTGAGGGCTAGCATTCTTGAGCGCCGTATCAAACATGTCCAATGGATCTACCTTGAGTTTCTTAGCAGCATCTTCGATAGCACCATAGACAAGGTGCTCGGCAAGACGTTTCTTACCACTACGCATAACTTTGTTGATCATCCGAGCAACCAAAACATTCTGGTAGATAATATCGGGCTCGACTGGACGCTTTAGAGATTTGGTAGTTTTGCGTGGCATTATTTCGTTGCTTTCTTAGCACCGTATTTACTACGACCCTGCTTGCGGTCGGCAGTACCAGCGGTATCCAATGTACCACGCACGATGTGGTAGCGGACACCTGGAAGATCTGGCACGCGACCACCACGGACAAGCACGACTGAGTGCTCCTGGAGGTTATGCCCTACACCCGGAATATAGGCGGTTACTTCCATGCCATTCGTCAAACGAACTCGAGCAACTTTACGCAAGGCAGAGTTTGGCTTACGCGGCGTTTGGGTAAATACCTTCACACATACCCCTCGCTTGAATGGCGAGTTGTTGCTAGTATTACGAACTTTGAGCGCATTAAAGCTACGGCCCAGCGCCGGAGCTTTTGATTTCTTCCGGGCGCTAGATCGCGGCTTGCGTACGAGTTGGTTAATAGTTGGCATATCTTCGCTAGTTTACCAGATTAGGTTATCTTTTTCAAGCCTTAAGCGTTCAAGCTACTTCTTGTCATCCGGTCGAAATCCGGTGCCTACCGGGATCAGTCGACCAATGATGACGTTTTCCTTGAGCCCACGCAGATGATCTTGCTTACCACGCATGGCGGCACCAATCAATACGCGAGTGGTCTCCTGGAAGCTCGCGGCACTAAGCCAGCTATCCGAGCTAGTACTGATTTTGGTGATTGATAGCAAGAGCTGTTCATAGGTCGCAGGAGATTTCTTGCTAGCTTTTACTGTCAAATTCTCTTCCTGTACACCAATCAAGCTAACTACATCACCAGATACAAAGCTGGAATCATTTGGCTCTTCAATTCGAACTCGTGAGAACATTTGTCGCACGATAATCTCGATGTGCTTAGCAGCCAGGGTCTGACCTTGACTCAAATAGATTGCCTGAACTTCATCAACCACATATCGCTCGACGGCTTCTTTGCCCAGTAGTCGAAGCATGTCTTGGAGATTGACTGAACCCTCGGTCAGTCGCTGACCGAGGGTGACGAGCTGGCCATGCTTGACTTCAAGCGACTGGTGAACGGAGATGGTATACTCAACGGCACCGGTGCCTTCATGGGTTAGTTCGATATTGGTTTTGTTGAGCTTAATCGTACCAGCTGCTGGGCTCTTGAGCGTCTTGCGACCAGTTGTCGCTTTGGCCAAAATCTCACCTCGAGCAACTTGAGCATTGTTCTTCACAACCGGTGCAAATCCTTCCAGCGACAATTCGGTTACCTTCATGTCTGCGGGAATGATGCGTAGATGGGTGCGGCCATCAACTTCCTTGAGTTGTACTGCACCATCAACATCAGCAAGAATTGCCTCACCCTTTGGACTACGTGCCTCGAAGATTTCCTCCACACGTGGTAGACCTTGAGTGATATCTTCGGCTGTGGCAACTCCACCGGAGTGGAAGGTCTTCATAGTTAGCTGAGTACCTGGCTCACCGATGGACTGAGCAGCAATAATTCCGACTGCTTCACCAAGCTCCACGGTGCCACCTTTGGCAAGGTCTTCACCGTAGCAAGACTGGCACACACCCCAAATGCTTTTGCAAGAGAGTACTGATCGAATGCGAACTGATTCGACATCAGAGTTGTTAACTGCCTTTGCTAGATCGTCATTGATAAGCTGGCCTTTTTTGACGAGGACTTCTTTGGTTTTTGGATCAGTCACAGCAACCGCAGCTACACGGCCACCAACCCAAGCGGCAAATGAATCTTCACCAACGGCATCAGCCTCAGCGCGAGTTAGGATATAACCATCCTTATCGCCACAATCCTTCTGTGATACAACCACATCCTGAGCAACATCAACCAAACGTCGAGTTAGATAGCCTGACTCGGCAGTTTTCAGCGCGGTATCAGTTAGACCTTTTCGTGCACCATGAGTACTAATGAAATACTCAAGTACATTAAGACCTTCCTTGTAGTTTGAGCGAACTGGTAACTCAATAGTTCGACCAGAGGCATTAAGCATCAAGCCCTTCATTCCAGCCATCTGGTTGGCTTGTGACAAAGTGGCACGAGCACCAGAATCAATGTCGATCGCAAGCATGCTTTTCTCGATATCAAGTGTGGCTTCGAGAGCTTTCTCGATCGTGACATTCGCCTTGTTCCACTCTTCGAGTGTCTTCTCGCGACGTTCATCGTCAGTGATCAAACCCTGCTGGTACTGACGAGCGTATTCAACCACGTGATTCTCAGCTTCGGCGATGATCTCGTTCTTATTTTCAGGCTCAATCAAATCATCCATACCAATTGAAATTCCTGATCGAGTAGCATAGCGGAATCCAAGCTGCTTAATATCATCAGCTAGTCGAACCGTCTCTTCTTTACCATAGATAGCAAAGACTTCTGCCATAACGCTCTTGAGTAGGCTTTTATTGAATGTCTGGTTGCGGTACCCCATATCAGACGGCAAAATCTCGTTAAAGATCACACGTCCTGGAGTCGTATCAAGAACCTTGCCATTTATTCGAACTTTTACCTTAGCCTGAAGATCCACATAGCCCATGCGGTAGGAATAGACGACTTCGGCACCATCGGTGAAGATTTTACCTTCGCCATTGCGGCCGGCACGGTCTTTGGTAAGGTAGTAGCATCCGAGAACCATTTCCTGACTTGGAAAGATCACAGGCTCACCCGAGCTTGGCTTGAGCAAGTTATGCGTAGAGAGCATGATTTCGCGAGCTTCTTTTTGAGCTTCATTGGAAAGTGGCACGTGGACAGCCATCATATCCCCGTCAAAGTCAGCGTTGAAGGCATAACACACAAGCGGATGAAGCTGGATAGCTTTTCCTTCGATAAGGATCGGCTTGAAGGCTTGAATACCAAGTCGGTGCAAGGTAGGCGCTCGATTAAGTAGTACGTATTTATCAGCAATTACTTCATCCAGTGTATCCCAGACTTCGGTGCGGGCGCGTTCGATCATTCGACTGGCAGATTTGACGTTGTGGGCAAAGCCTTTATCAATCAAACGACCTGTCACGAATGGCTTAAAGAGCTCAAGTGCCATCATCTTCGGGATACCACATTGGTCAAGCTTAAGGTGCGGACCAACGACAATTACTGAGCGTCCTGAGTAGTCCACACGCTTACCAAGTAGGTTCTGGCGGAAGCGACC
>JBBSBN010000060.1:0-3771 GCA_038251205.1 Candidatus Saccharimonadia bacterium
GATCTGTAACCAGATAGTCATTTGAGTAATTTAAACCACTTATGCTACACTGAAGCAAAAGAGAGAAGGAGGTGAAATATGTTAGATGTAGTAATTAATGGAAAAGCAGTTATCGTAGCTGGCTTAGTGTCGGCAGTGATTGGAGCGGTATGGTATTCTAAAATCTTCCTTGGGCCAACCTGGCAGAAAGCAGTTCGTCTGAAAGATAAGGATATGAAAAAAGGTGCCACCAAATCAATGATTGGTGGAATTGTCCTTAACCTTTTGGCAGCCTATGTGCTGGCACACTTTGTAGCGTATGCCCAAGCTACCACCTGGTGGGATGGCGCAACAACTGGCTTCTGGGTCTGGCTTGGCTTTGTCTTCACAGTCCTTCTGACCAATACAATCTTTGCTCAACGAGGCAAAAAACTCTTCCTGATCAATGCAGGCTACCAGCTGGTAGCTTTAGCTGTGATGGGGGCAATCCTCGGAGCCTGGGCTTAAGCTGTTCTAGCTCAAGCGGTCTCGATATCTGTGTCCCACCTGATAAGGCAGTGGTCGTCGAGGCCGTTTTTGCGTACAATTAGAGTAAACAATTATGAGTGACAGTGTATTTACAAAGATTATCAAGCACGAGCTACCAGCTGAAGTGCTCCATGAGGATGAACGCTTCATCGTCATCTTGAGTATTGCACCGCACAATCCGGGTCATAGCCTCGTCATACCCAAAGTTCAAAGTGATGGTAACTTCTGGGATATGAACCCCGACTCATTGAGCGACATGGTAATATTGGCCCAAAAGGTAAGTAAGGTCTTATTTACTACCCTCAAGCCGGTTCGAATAGGCTTGCTATTTGAAGGATTTGGTGTCACGGACCATGTTCACATTAACCTTATCCCAATCAATAAGCCCGGGGATCTTGATCATGATATGGCTCAATCTGTTACCCCGGAAGAACTGCACAAGATAGCCGAGCAACTTAAGCCAGCTTTGAAGCAAGCGGGGCTTTAGCATATGTTTCAAGTTATTGTCCTAGCTGTCGTGCAGGGAGTAACTGAATTCTTGCCGATTTCTTCATCGGCTCACTTGTTGCTTGTACCGTGGCTATTTGGCTGGCCGGATCCTGGTACGAGCTTCGATGCTGCTATTCACCTTGGCACAGCTCTAGCCTTAGTAATTTACTTCTGGCGCGACATTTTAAACCTGTTTAAACGTCGCGACAAACTCGTTGCCTATATCTTGGTGGCGTCGATTCCTGGCGCATTATTTGGCTTTGTGGGAGATAAGTGGATTACAGAGCACTTGCATGCCAGCTCCTATGCGCCGTTAATTGTGGCGATAAGTATGATTGTATTCTCACTCTTACTCTATTGGATTGATCAGACTGCTTCTCTTAAGAAAGAGTTTGGAAAGCTAAGTCTGCGGGATGCTATCCTGGTTGGCTGTGGCCAAGCCTTGGCTCTTATACCCGGTGTGTCTCGCAGTGGGGCAACCATCTCTACTGGACTCTTGCTAGGATTCAAGCGCGAGGATGCTGCTCGATTTAGCTTTTTACTTGCCATACCCATCACTCTCGGTGCTGGGGCTTATAAAGCACTTGAGCTCATCAAGGGAAGCGCCACCTCTACTGTCTCGCCGGCAGAAGTTATCGTTGGTATCATCGTATCGGCCGCGGTCGGCTGGCTGGTCATTCGCTGGCTGCTTGGCTACTTAAACAAAAATAATCTGACTGTTTTTGTGATATATCGGATAGCCCTGGCTCTTGGAGTGATTGCCATCTGGTTCATAAGGAGATAGGTCATGGCCAATCATGTCTGCTTATAGCAAGTCGCATGCGAGCGCATAAGCTAAGTCTTAATTTTATCCTCGTTATTGTCGCGGCTTGCGGATTACTGCTCTCAGCAGTTGCTGCACTCACCGATCATAACGCTAGTGCGGTATTAGCAGTAGTTCTGGTGATTACTGGCTTGCCACTCGTGTGGTTGACGCTCAAGCAGCTTTTCAAAGGCAAGTTTAATGTTGATCTGATAGCCATGCTTGCGATTATTGGGGGGTTTGTTTTCCATCAATATCTAGCTGGAGTTATCATTGTGCTGATGTATGCAGGTGGCAATATGCTTGAAGAATTTGCACTCAACCGAGCTGCTCGTTCGCTCCAGTCGTTAATTAAAGCAAACCCAACGCATGCCAATCTTAAACGTAAGAACGGTTTGATTGAGGTCGAAATAAATACTATCAAAGCGGGTGATACTGTCGTAGTTCGCTCGGGTGAACAAGTACCAGTCGATGGCACAATAGTCGCTGGAAGCTCCAGCTTCGACGAAGCCCATCTTACCGGTGAACCGATCGCTCAAAACCACCAAGTAGGAGAGGCGATACTAAGTGGTGTGATTAACCTTGGCGATACAATTGAGCTCCAGGCTACAAAAACTGCTGAGCACAGTACTTTTAATACTATTGTCGAGTTGGTGGAAAAAGCTCAAGGTCAAAAAGCACCTATCAACCGGTTAGCCGATGTTTATGGGGCATGGTTTACTCCTTTTGTACTTCTTTTTGCGACGGTAACGTGGTTTGTGAGTCACAATTGGACTACGGTCTATGGTGTGCTTGTGGTTGCTACTCCCTGCCCGTTGTTGATTGCGACCCCAGTTGCTATTATTTCGGGGATTGGGCGGGCTTCCCGCCGAGGAATTATTGTGAAAGAAGGAGCTGCACTTGAAGCCGGGGCTGGAATTCATGCTGTAGTGTTTGATAAAACAGGAACACTAACCCAGGGGCAGCCCAGTCTTGAGCATATTATTACCTTTGATGGCAATCAAGAAAAGCTTGTATTACAACGGGCAGCTTCTCTAGAGTATGATTCTGCTCATATGATCAGTCGGGCAATCGAAAGTGCTGCTCAAGATGCAAAACTCGATGTCCTCAAACGCCATAGCGTTGCAGCACGCACCAGCCAAGGCTTGTATGGTAAGGTTGGTGCAACATTAGTCACTATCGGCAGTGTGGACTATCTAAAGAAGCGTCAGATCAAGCTGCCAGCCAAGGCAATGGCTACTGTATCGCAAAACTCGAATAGCAACCTTATTATCGGCGTAGCCTTTGGTGATAAGCTAGCTGGCCTGCTTGTATTTAATGATGCTGCGCGCGCTGGTGTACCTGTAACCCTCAAGCGCCTTAGCCGCTTGGGCCTACGTAATCAATATATATTGAGCGGTGATAAGCAGGCCAGGGTAGATGCTCTTGCTCATGAGCTCCATATCACTGATGCCGTAGGAGATCTTTTGCCTGCTGAAAAACTGACACATATCCAGCATCTCAGCCATCATCAAAAGCAGCGACTAGCCATGGTGGGTGACGGCACAAATGATGCCCCTAGTTTAGCTGCAGTCCGACTCTCAATTGCATTGGGCCAAGATGGCTCCGCTATATCAAGTCAAACTGCAGACGTGGTTATCGCCAACGATGCTTTCCCAAAGGTTGCCGATTTCTTCAAGATTGCTCAACGCAGTATCGCTATTGCCAAACAAAGTATCTGGTTCGGAATGGGCTTGAGCTTGCTCGCAATGCTAGCCGCCGCCGCTGGTTTGATTCAGCCAGTTACTGGGGCATTACTGCAAGAGGCTATCGATGTAACTGTCATTTTGAACGCGCTACGGGTATTATTGATTCGACTATGAAAACTTACAATAAGCTTAAAATATATGGCGACGGAGGATCCAGAGGGAACCCTGGACCCGCAGCATCCGGTATTGTTGTTATGACTGATTCCGGAAAAGTATTAGCAGAGC
>JBBSBN010000061.1:0-3746 GCA_038251205.1 Candidatus Saccharimonadia bacterium
CTACGCTGAGTTCAGTTACATCAGCAATCGAGTGACCGTGGACGGTAATTGCCAAAACTTCTGGCTTGAGACGCTTCCCTTCGCAAGCAGTACAGATTTGAGTATTCATATAGCGCTCGATCTCACCTTTGACAAAGTCACTGTCACTTTCCCGATACCGTCGCTCGAGATTCGGAATAATGCCTTCGAAGGTAGTGCGGTAAGTTCGGCCGCCCGGACCCCGCACACCAATCTCTTCGTCAGCCGTGCCATACAGCAAAAGATCAAGATCTTTCTTATTGAGCTTCTCAACTGGCGCATTGAGATCAAAGTGATGACGAGAAGCCACCGCTTCAAGTAATCGCGAGTACCAAGTCATACGAGAAGTAGTGCGGCTCCACGGTCGAATGGCACCCTCAGATACACTCAAGCGACGGTTCGGAATGACGAGTTCAGGATCAACAACCAGTCGGGAGCCCAAGCCGGTGCAGACCGGACAAGCACCATGTGGCGAGTTGAAGCTAAATAAACGTGGTTCGATTTCGGGCAGACTATAATCACTCCCCGCAGAGGTGTAGTGCTCTGAATATATTGTCTCGTCACCTTTTTCGTAATCTTGAACGATTAGAATTCCATCGCCCAAGCGTAACGCTGCCTCAACTGCTTCGACAAGACGCTGGTGATTGTTAGCATCAACGCTCAATCGATCTACCGCAACTTCAATGATATGTTTCTTTTGTCGATCAAGTTCTGGCACCTCATCGATATCCAGTAAGTTCCCATTAACTCTCACGCGGGCATAGCCCGCCTTACGAATCTCTTCCAAAACGTGACGATGCTCGCCTTTGCGACCACGAATCACCGGCGCTAGAATTACGATGGCCTTGCCATCGGGAAGCTGCTCGATTGATTCAATGATTTGAGCTGCTGTTTGACGGCTGAGTTCTTCACCGGTGGCAGGATCATGCGGTACGCCAATGCGCGCAAACAGTAGTCGTAAGTAATCATAAATTTCGGTGACAGTCGCGACAGTACTGCGCGGGTTTCGGCTCGCAGTTTTTTGGTCGATTGAAATTGCCGGACTGAGGCCATTAATTTGATCAACATCTGGCTTCTCCATTAGTCCTAGGAATTGTCGGGCATAAGCACTCAAGGATTCAACATATCGCCGTTGACCTTCGGCATAAATAGTATCAAAAGCTAAGCTCGATTTACCCGATCCAGACAAGCCGGTAATGACGACTAATTTGTCTCTCGGAATATCAAGATTAATATTTTTTAGATTATGTTCGCGGGCACCGCGAATCTCAATTTTATCGTGCAAATCTGTACCTCACACCTGTAGATTTACGAACTATAACTATAAATGAAACGCCTACCAGTCTATCATGTATGTCAAGCCACTTCAAGCCTTGCGCCAGGGCAGTTGCAAGAGTTCGTGACAACTTGTTACAATACAATATATTAAGCGTAAGAGGGTTTGAGTTACGATGAATGAATCAGGTATCGCAGCACCATTAGACGGTGCACCGCCATCACATGAAGTAGTCCAAGCTGTGCCGGTAAGTATCGCCAAGCCGCCGGAGGGATCCATTACTGATACCCCTCCTAATATGTCACCCGAAGCACCCACTGGAGAAAGTACGATGCTCGGTGATCAGGCCAGCAATAATCCGAATGCTTTTCATGTTCCCGTTCAAGCAGCTGAGGTGGCTTCCGCAGCGCCCGCAGAAGAGCTTACCACTCCCCCAATATCCGAGACAGCTGATACAGCGTTTCAACCACCAGCTGATACGATCGTGGGATTACCACCTATTCAAGAGTCGGGCACAGGCATAGATCCTGCGCCACTTAGCCCTACCACCCCCGATTCTACTGTAGCCGAAGCCCCTACCACGCCAGACATTACGTCTGAAGCCGGCCTCGGCCAGCCAAATAGTGCTCCCGAGATCAACAACCATGGTTTGCCATCTGGTACCACCGAACTCAGCGAGAGTGAGCTTACGGTAACTCCTCAAACTGATAGTGTGCTAGCAGGAGAGGCTGCGCCAAAGTCAGTCCCTCAGCCGGAGAATATCACCAATGTCACCGAGCTTTCTGCCAGAGCTAATGCAATGCAGGAAGATCTTGACCGACTAAAACAAGATATCAAAGCTATAGAAGAACGAGCCGCTTAATTACTTACCAATTCGCTTTGCGCGAGTTACGTCTTTGATTTCAGTTAATTGATCTCGTAGCTCTGCTGCCTTTTCAAATTGCAGATTAGCCGCCGCCAGCTTCATTTGCTCGTCTAACTGCTTCACAAGATGCTGAAGTTCGTCCTTCGGAACTTTGGCAAAATCAATTTGTTTAACATCAGATGTCTCGGCCGCTTTTTCTTCAACCATCCGGTCGCGAATAGCTTTCTGGACCGTTTGGGGCGTGATACCATGCTCTTTATTATATTTTTCTTGAGTTTCTCGTCGATTTCGAGTCACTTCAATGGCACGCTGCATTGAGCCAGTAATCTTGTCGGCATACATAATAACTTTGCCTTCTTGATGACGAGCTGCACGGCCAATGGTCTGAACCAAGCTTTGCTCAGAGCGTAAAAAGCCTTCTTTGTCGGCGTCAATAATGGCAACAAGACTCACTTCCGGCAAATCCAAGCCTTCACGCAAAAGATTAATCCCGACCAGCACATCATAAACACCAAGGCGTAAGTCATTGAGAATATCTGAGCGCTCAAATGTATTTACTTCGCTGTGTAAGTATTGAACTTTTATGCCCAAGTCCTGCAGATACTCGGTCAGATCTTCGGCCATTCGTTTGGTAAGCGTAGTCACGAGTACTCTTTGGTGCTTCTTAGTGCGATCTCGAATTTCAGCAATGAGATCATCAACTTGATGCTCAACTGGCCGGACTTCTACAATCGGATCCAGTAACCCTGTTGGACGAATGATTTGTTCTACGATTTGATCTGAACGAGATAGCTCATATTCTGCCGGTGTGGCCGAAACATAGATAACTTGATTGATGTGCCGGTCAAACTCAGTAAATGTTAGAGGGCGGTTATCCAGAGCCGACGGCAATCGAAATCCATGCTCGATCAGCATTTCCTTGCGGGCTCGATCTCCATTGTACATACCGCGCACTTGCGACACTGACATATGACTCTCGTCTATCATCATCAGAAAGTCATCAGGGAAATAATCCATCAGACAAAACGGTCGCATCCCCGGAAGTCGTCGGTCAAAATACCGCGAATAGTTTTCCACTCCCGAGCAATAACCCAGCTCTCGGATCATCTCCAAGTCAAACTCAGTTCGCTCCTGCAGTCGCTTGGCCTCCATGAATTTGCCTTCCTTTTCGAAGAAATTCACCTGCGCTACCATATCATCCTGAATCTCTTTGATGGCCGTATTTACCGTATCTCGACCCGTCACAAAAAGATTCGCAGGGAAAATCGAAATGATTGTCTCATCATTCATTTTCTTCCCTGTAGCAGGGTCAAATCGCTGAATAGCCTCAATCTCGTCTCCCCAGAAGAAAATCCGATAGCCCCAATCAGCATAGGCCACAAATATATCTACGGTATCACCCTTCACCCGAAAAGTCCCGTGGGTCAGCTCCTGCTGAGTTCGACTGTAAAGGATATCCACCAGTTTGAAGAGCAACTGATTGCGGGGGATGCGGTCGCCCACTTGAAGGCGGATTACATTCTTCGCAAATTCCACGGGATTGCCGATTCCGTAGATGCAGGAGACCGAGGCCACCACGATCACATC
>JBBSBN010000062.1:0-3607 GCA_038251205.1 Candidatus Saccharimonadia bacterium
ATTCGGACGTGCACATCACCATGACACGGTGCAATAGTGGCACGATTGATCCGACCACCCTGACGCGCCAACCAAGCTGGATGCCAGGTTGTGATCTGATGGGTGCGGTCGTACGGAAACTCCTTGATCTGATCAACCAAGCCTTGCCACTGGTCGTAGGTTTCACCTTGACCAGCCGGGTAATCATGGAACATCGGGCCATAACTAGCTGGTCCAATATCGCCAGTCGGTAACCCACGCTTGCTGGACTTTGCTTTAGTGGCCCAGTCATCCCACCAGTAACAGCCGAAATCCTCAAACCCTTGGAGTGTATGTGCACCATTGATCATGGCGCACAATTCGCCGATGGACTGTCGAAAGATCGTTCGCTTGGACTTACCAGAGACATTTCGGGTAG
Source organism: Candidatus Saccharimonadia bacterium (assembly GCA_038251205.1). Taxonomy (GTDB): domain Bacteria; phylum Patescibacteriota; class Saccharimonadia; order CAILAD01; family JBBSBN01; genus JBBSBN01. The sequence goes on from JBBSBN010000062.1 coordinate 398, forward strand.
TAATCATCGGGAAGCCATTGGTGAAGGGAAATCGCATCTGGTAACCCCAGATTGTGAAAGCGGGATTTCCCTGACGCGTAGGCACCAAGATGCCGTTTTTCCTGATATGAAGCAGCAGATCTGTGTATTGCGCGTCCGGGATCCGGTCCGCGTAGGGAAGGTACAAGTTCCCACCTCCTAGTCAGTTGTGGAACTACCCTTATCGTATCATCAGATATATGAGGCGTAAAATAGCTATCAACTCCCAGCCACCCAATGCATCATTGACATTTGTGCTTTCGAATATATAATGAGCGCAGCACTTTGGCAGTTTCTATACGTCGGGGAGGACATTCGTGAAAAAACGAATTCTAGTCGGCTCAATAGCTGGCTGCATGGTCACGTTCTTGTTGTTTGATCGCCAGCTGAAGCGAGCAAACGCAGAACGAGAACAGCGCCGTATGCGGATGCGGGATCCGGAAGGAACATGGCTGGAAGCCAGGTACCCCAGTAGGCCTAGCTCGTTTACTAATCAGTTCCATCAGCGGGCTTACCTGGGAGCAGGCGGGTGATGAAAAAGCTCATACTGGCCGCGACCGTTACGGGAGGGATCATTGCGGCATATGCGGTGCACGTCAGAAATGTGCTACCCATCCGCAAAGGATCCGGCTACATGGGCCCAGGTCCTTGTCAGCCTCGCAGCAAATAATCCTCAAGGGGTCAATGTTCTAGTAAATCGGAGGGGCTATGGGCAAAATGCGTCAGAATCTAGACCTTGGTCTCAGCCTTGGGCAGACTGTAGTAGCTGAGGCCGCTGTCATGAGGCAAGTAGTTAGTCAATTCGTGACGACCCAGGTAAGCCAAGCCTTCCAGGCGATCAAGAACAAGCTGCCGATCGCATGAAGTCGAGAGGGCTGCTGCACCGATTTGAAAACTTCTTTCTGGATAAGGTGTTTAGGTTGTTTTGGTAACAACAACTTAAGCGCATTCATACAAACTTTTCGAAGCGAATATCGAGGAGTTGGTCGGGGTCCTTCGGGGCCCCGATTTTGCTACATAGATAATGTAATATATTTTGATATAATATCATCTGCCATAGCGTTCGAGGACAGGAGAAATGCGTGGCGCCACAGTATCGTGAAGCCGGCTCCAACAATCATGAACCAATCGAGTGTAGCTGTGCTGAATGCAAGTGCAAAACAGTCGAAGAGTGTCTCGATACTGAGCATGGTCAATGCGAACACAGCGGTGACTGCTGTCGGAAGCTCGTCAATGATGAGCTCGACGGACTGTCTCAGTCAATGAACGAGGACTGGCGGCTGGTTCCGGCTTGATAGGAGCGATTAATATGTCTACACCTCTTGTCATCTTTGTCATCTCGATTGTGGGTCTAGTGGCCAGTAGTACCCCGTTCTTTCATAGACAGCAGAACGAAGGTAGCCAATCCGGGTTTACAAGTCCACTTGAGGTAGTTAGTCAGGTATGTCAACTAGCCTGCTTCGTAAGCGGCGCAGTAGCTGGCTGGATGCTGCTGCCGTGAATCGGGCAAAGCGTTCTCAAGGCTCATGGCAGTGACCCGAGGTCTCCACTATAAGATCTCGGGTCACTTGACCAACCTATACCAATCTGCTAAAATAATCTCTATATTACCAAAGAAAGTAGCTGGCGAAAGCCTTAATCTGCTACCGAGGTAGACAAATCAGAATACCATCTGCTTTGACCTCGTCTTTGGTGATGCACCAAAGATTTTTTAATGAAAGGAGAGGAAATGGCAAAAACAAGAACCGAAAAAGAAGCTGCCGTTGCCACTCTGACTGAAGCAATCAATGCTAGTAATCTTGCAGTGATGACTGATTATCGAGGCTTAAGCGTAGCTGAGATCTCCGAGCTGAGAGCTAACTTGCGTGAAGCCGGTATTAGCTACCAAGTGGCTAAGAATACTTTGGTTCGCCTAGCACTCGCTCAATCCGACAAAAGTGAAGCCGATACAAGTGTATTTACTGGCCCCATGGCAATTGCTTTTGGCAGCGACGAAGTAGAAGCCGCCAAAATTATTAATGCATTCGCCAAAAGCCACGAGAGCTTAGAGATTGTCGGAGCACTCACAGCTGAAGGCAGGATTATCAGCCCCGATGAAGTGAAGGCGCTTGCAGCATTGCCAAGCCGCGAACAACTCACTGCTCATGTGGTCGCTACGATTGCAGCACCAGTCACTGGCTTTGTCAGGGTATTAAACGGAACCCTTACCAGTCTGCTCTATGCTTTAAGTGCAGTAGCCGAGAGCAAAAATTAGATCAACCAATAGATATATAGAAGGAGAATACTATGGCAGATGACGATAAGAAGACCACAGAAGAGGTCAAATCAGAAGAAGTAAAAGAAGAAAAGAAAGATAAAAAAGACGAGCCCAAAGCTGAAATCCCAGCTAAGTTCAAAGACTTAGTCGGTCAGATTGAAAAGCTCAGTGTGCTCGAGCTATCAGAACTCGTAAAAGTACTTGAAGATCACTTTGGCGTAAGTGCTGCTGCTCCCGTAGCTGTAGCCGCCGCTGGAGCTCCTGCTGGTGATGGCGCTGATGCTGCCGCAGAAGAGAAAAGTGCCTATACGGTAGTATTGACTGCCGCCGGAGAAAAGAAAATCGAAGCCATTAAGGCAGTTCGTGAAATCTCAGGCCTTGGTCTTGCTGAGAGTAAAGCGCTGGTCGATGGCGCCCCTAAAACCGTCAAAGAAAACCTTCCAAAAGATGAAGCCGAAGAAGCTAAGTCTAAGCTGGAAGCTGCTGGTGCTACTGTCGAGCTGCAATAAGCTTAAAAGTTGCCAACCCAGACAAAAACGTCTCGAGTTCTCGAGACGTTTTTTGTTATCCACAGACAGAATCGCTTACGATTGCACCCCGCATCTGGAAGTGATACACTAAAGCCGAACATTCAAGGAAAGAGCAAAAACGGTGGCAGCAGCAAAAAAAGCCGATGCTGAAGTAAACGACAAAAACCAAGAGGTTTTAGAAAAACTCTTAGAGCGTCTCAGCACTATCGAGGATAGCTTAAGCTCAGTACAGAAAACCATCCAGGATGCTGGATTGGTGGGTGCTAGTGCGCCAGTTATTCCAAAGAGTAAGAAAACCAGCGTCAGCACAAGTAACACCGATGGCTCTATTGAAGGCAAGATAATTGAAGGGACTTTTAACGGACAAAACATGGTTGGCCCAGAAGGCAAGGTCTATCCCGTACC
>JBBSBN010000063.1:0-3482 GCA_038251205.1 Candidatus Saccharimonadia bacterium
AATAACGCCAGACTATTCCGGCGAGCCCAATATCACTCGTCCCAAAGCTTAGCTCGTGGTTTGACGCCCTGCGCGATTCGGCGTTTAATATAGCTTAGACAGTAATTAACTTGAGACGCTTTTACCCGAACTTCAGCCTACCGCAACTCCCAATCAGATTTACTCAGTACTTGTCGTCTCTCCCTCTAATTTTTTTTCGTTTTAATAATCGAATCCGATTACTTCGAGCAGAAACTTTTCTGAAAGAAAGAAGAGGTTCCTATGGAATTGCTGCTCACGGCCATTGCACTCGCTGGCGGCAGTGCTGTTGGCTATGGTGCCAAAACTTATATGGGTAAACAGTCTGCTGGTAAGGCTGAAGCCAAAGCCACAAAAATCCTTGATGAAGCCAAAGCTCGCTCAAAAGAAGAAAATCTAAAAGCCAAAGAAGAATCAATTAAAATCCTTGATGATGCTAAGGATGAAGAACGTGCCCGACGGACCAAACTTGATGAGACTGAAAAACGTCTGGCCGAACGCGAGAAAAGTTTGGACAACAAGTTCGACACCTTGCAAGAACGAACTGAAAAACTAAAAAGCAGCGAAGAAGATATTGAAGCAATCAAGAACGAACTACGAGCCATGCGCAGCAAAGCTCAAGACAATCTTGAAAAAATTGCTAAACTTTCACGCGAGGATGCTCGCGACAAGCTTATGCAAATGACTGAACGTGATGTGGCGCTTGATCTCGTGGCAGTTGTTGAAAAACTTAGACAAGATGCAAAGGACAATGCCGACGAATATGCTCGAGAAATTATGAGTGATGCCATGCAGCGAGTGGCAAGTGATGTGGTGGCTGAACGAACTATTACGACTGTACCAATTCCAAGCGATGAGATTAAAGGGCGAGTTATTGGGAAAGAAGGCCGAAATATCCAAACTCTTGAACGGCTCACGGGGGTCGATGTCATCGTTGATGACACGCCTGGGGTAATCATCCTTTCAGGTTTCGATCCGATACGTCGACAAGTTGCTCGCATTACTCTAGAAAAACTTATTGAAGACGGCCGTATCCACCCTGCCCGAATCGAAGAGGTGGTCGAGAAGTCTCAGAAAGAAGTCGATAAGATTATGGCTCAGGCAGCAGAACAGGCCTGCCGTGACGCAGGAGTAGCGGGATTACCACCGGATATTATGAAATACCTCGGCATGCTCCGATTCCGCACCAGCTATTCGCAGAATGTCTTGCATCATTCAGTGGAAATGGCGAATCTTGCGGCTATGGTGGCTGCAGAAATTGGAGCCGATGTGAACGTGAGCCGCGTGGCTGCACTCTTGCATGACCTTGGCAAAGCTGTGACACACGAAATGGATGGTGCTCATCACCATATCACCGGTATCTTGATGGAGAAGGCGGGTATGGATCCTGCGACCATTCACGCGGCAGTAGCGCATCATGATGACATTGAAGCCACCACCCCAGAAGCTTTAATCGTTCGTGCTATTGATGCGCTATCAGCTGGCCGGCCTGGGGCTCGAGGTGATACCGTTGAGAACTATGCCAAGCGTATGACTGATCTTGAGAACCTCGCCAATACTTTTTCCGGTGTAAACAAAACGTATGCTATGAGCGCCGGTCGGGAGATCCGAGTCTTCGTTACGCCTGAAAAAGTTGATGATTTGACCGCAATTAAAATGGCTCGCGATATTGCCACAAAGATCGAAGCGACGCTCAAATATCCTGGCACGATCAAAGTAAATGTCATTCGGGAAACCCGTGCTCACGAGTATGCAAAATAAAATAATTTGGTAATCTTTGACAAATAAACTGCTTCAAGCTTGCGCCACATATCTCCGCTCAGGTATAAATAAAGTACCGACTAATATAGTCATCTAAACTAACAAAGGAACTTGAGTTGACCAAGCAGCAGCTAATTGCTGAGTTTGCCAAAGACACCGGCGTCACAAAACGACATGCCGAATACATGCTCTCCAGGCTGACTTGCATCATTGAAAAACATGTTTCCAAAGGTGAAAAAGTCGCTATTACTGGTTTTGGTACATTTGATCTGACTGATCGCACTATGCGTCGCGGCATGAATCCTGCGACCAAAAAGCCAATGACAGTTCCTGCAATGAAGCTACCCCGCTTTCGGGCTGGCACTCAATTTAAAAGCCTCGTTCGCTAGACTCCATACCGAAATGAAATCATGGGCGGATATGTGGAGGAACGACAAGACCTCCTTTCTCTTACTCATCGTATTCTTGTTGCTGGCTCGACTGAGCCAAAACTGGGCAAGCCCAATCGCGATCTATACTCAGGTACATGTCTTGGCAACCATGGGCTTTGTATTTATGCTCGCCTTTTTGCTGGCTCGAGCTTGGCGTTTGAGTCAAGCAAAATCCCATAAGTCGAGGAGGTCTTGGTGGATAGCTCTCCTGAGTCTGAGTGTGCTGATTTGGTGGGCTGGGATGATTAGTCCCGTCATACTACTGTTCGGATATTGCTTGTGGAGTTGGCAGCTGTTGATAATTGGAGGATTGATATTTGGCTACTACAATCCTGAGATAACCCGGTGGTGGGAGTCTCTACACGGACAAGCCCGCTGGATGATTGTGGTGGTACTAGCAGCTGCAACCGTGCTGGCATGGTGCACCTATACTGTCTTACTGCAGCAGCCGCAATTTGTTTTAATAGTTCTGAGGATGTTTGATTCCGTCAGGCTTGGCCCGGGCTTACTACTACTTTTTGGAGCCTGGCTTCCGCTGCTATACCATACGTGTCACCACATCGAAGCCAAGTTGCAGCACAAGACTTGGCTGTAGTGTGCAGAAATGCCATTCCATCAACTACATAGGCAGGCTATACTTAAGGTTATGTCACCTGCAGATAAGTCAGTCAAAAAGCCTGCCGCAGTCCAGCCGCAAGTGTCCGCTTTTCGTCTCCGACTTGGAGTATTCTTTCTAATCTTATGGTGGTTTCCATTTTTTCTAATCATCCCTGCGGTAGTAAGTAAGTTTTATCCGACCAGCTCACTCAATAACGACAATCATCTTGCGGTGCTAATCATGATAATCCAGACTTGCTTCGGCTTGGTCGGCGCTGTCATTGCCGGAAAGCAGGTCGCTACAATTATCAAAAAAACTTCCTTCCGGAAAGTACCAAAAATAATTTGGCATTCACTTTGGAAGGGCGAGTTAGAAGCCTAATGGCACAAAAAAGTTCCCTGCAATCAACCTCGATCTACAAACTTTTTTTGATTTCTGGTCTGACAGGAATACTGATCGGTGCTGCAATGCAATTATTCATCTTAATTATGCAAAAAAGCGCTACTCTAGTGTGGGGTCACCTTGTACCATCACTTGGCTCTGGGGTGTGGCCTGCAATTATAGTAAGTGTGGCTGGCGGTTTGCTGATGGGGCTATGCGTGAAATACTTTGGGTCAAACTCCGGGATAGGTTTTGAGGCGGTGCTTGGAGCTGCGAAGAATGATGGCGAGATT
>JBBSBN010000064.1:0-3243 GCA_038251205.1 Candidatus Saccharimonadia bacterium
GCAAGTATAAAGTGTCATCTTGGCAATTTTTGCCGGAGCTTCAATTGCTATCTGCGTTGGAGCAACTGTATAATTCTTCATTACCTTATATTCATAACGCTTACCATTGTAGTCGATATAAATCTTATCGTCTGGGCGCAAGGTGTTGAGCTTATAGAACGGTGAATTATGGTTGGTGGCAGCGGGCGTTGAACCAAGCCGAAATCGATGCCCTGCCAAAATAAAATTACCACCTTTTTCGGGATTACCGCGCTCCGGATATCGCCACCAAGCACCTTTTTTGAGCACTTCCTCACTACCAGCCGCATAGGCCAGATCAAGATTAAGCTTAGGGATGTAAATCCTATTAGCTTGAATAGCAGTTGATTCTTCTTGGCTGGCCGAACTATGGATATGTTTGTTTATCCAGGGGAGTATGACGGGTGAAATAAGAAGCAGCGCTAGATACGCCCCTACAGCCATAAGAACTATGAGAAATGCTAAGAGGGGTTTGCGAGTAGCCCGAGGCAGCTTCACTTAATTTGTTTGGCGTTTGATGACCACCAGTGTCATTGCCGGAACGAGCATTAAAGTACCCGCCACAGCGAGAAGCAAAGAACTATTTTGACCGGTATCAGGCAGGGTTGGTGTTGAGGGATCTGTGTAGCCAGCTAGGGTGTAGGTCGCGAAGGTATTGATAGCCACATAGGCCCACTCATCAATCGTTCGAGCATCTCCCCAACTACCATTTATACCGTTATTAAAGTTGCCATAGTTTGGTGCGCCACAACCACTCAATGACCATGTGTGCACCCCGCCCGTACTATCAACGCCAGCAGTGCCATTTGGCTGAGGTGTAATGCTACAGCGATTACTATCGGGATCAGCAAAATCCGTATCATCCCAATAGATCAGCGTTTCATTACCTGCCGGTCCATTCAAACGTTGCACTTCTATGCCGCCGCCACTTAGCTCCACATCTTGCATTAAAAAGTGGATTTCTGCGCTACGATCAATATTGGCTTTAAAGCTCAGGGCTTGGCTATTAGGAATAGTATTGCCATTGCCGTCCTTACCGTCAAAGGGTACGGTATTTGCCCCATCATTTGCCCCATAAGGGATGGTGACATCTACTGGGTCAGAATAGTTACCATTATTGTTTGTATCGATATAAACATTAACTAGTCCTGCATAATTGGCGAGGTTAAATGTTATGTCTCCATCTCGAGAGTTGAGAGTGGTTGAGTTAAAGCTAAGATCAGATATTACTGGCGTGGCGATAGCTGGCTTGACCCAGTCCGTGGTAGCATCCCACTGAGTAGCACTGGTCGGCAAATCGGACGCTGGGGCTTCATAGAAGAGCTTAAAGTCTGAGTCACATGAAGCTGGCGGAGTAGCAAAATTGGTAGCACTCAGATTTACACTTTTATAGAGCGGGACGCAACCGCCACCCGAATGAACTAATCCGATACCGCTAGCTTGGACAAGTGACTGAATGCCGTTATAGTCAAAATATTCTGTGCGGTATAAATACCCAAATTCACTTTGATACCAGACTGCAAAATCTATACCCGTTGGGGGTGCGCCGCTAAGCTGAGCCATACTATAGAGACTCGACCAAGCTCGTCCCGGAATATCCGTAGTGCCAGTCTGCACACCAAGCGTCCAGCTATAATAATCTATATTGCCGCCGTGATTGAAATGGATTTTCCAAACTCCAGTCTGTGTTGCTGTTTGATCATCGAAGCTGCAAGCAGTAGTTACACCAGTGATGGCAGCTGCCGTAATGGTACAGCTCTGATCAGCTGCACCTGGTCGTGACAGCGTGATTACCGCATCAACATCTCCGGCTCCGCTACCATTAATCTGCTTGGTAAAGCTCGTATCAAGATTTTCCCCCACCTGCACGTAAGCATAGAAGTCATTCGAAGCCACAATATAGGTACTGGCAGGGTTAGCAGCTGAAGCTTGAACCTGCTTCGGCACAAGCAGTAGGCTTAGCGCCCCGGTAATAAAGACAAGTGCAAGCTTTGCGATAGTACGTCCGCGATGGTGGGTATTTTTGACTATTATATTCATTAGGTTATCTAAATTATAGCTTAGATATAAGCATTATCATAATTAAGTGCGTGGGGGAGTCAGCTCACATAAATCGCAATGTTTGACACAATGCCGCTATTGGATTATCATTCAACTATATGGTTGAATATACTTTAGAGCTTGATAGCGTGTTTGGGTCATTGGCGGATGCTACTCGTCGTGACATTTTGCGACGTACCTCAGTGGGCGAGTTAACGATTAGCGAGATTGCCCTCCCCTACGATCTGACCTTTGCTGCTGTCTCGAAACATCTGCAAATCTTGCAGCGCGCCAAGCTCATCGTCAAGCGTCGTCAAGGCAAGCACATCTTAGTGCGCACCTCCCCTGCTGCCCTACAAGACGCACTCAAGTATCTGAACTTCTATCAATCAATGCTTGCTCAACGATATGACTCACTCGAACAGCACTTAAATAAGGAGGAATAATATGTCTAAAACTACTTTTGAAGTTGATAAGAAAAATCTTGAGGTTCGCATGTCGCGCGTGTATGCGGCGACACCAGAGCGAATCTTCAAAGCCTACACCGACCCAACCGAGCTTCCGAAGTGGTGGGGTCCAAGCTATCTCACCACTACAATTGATAAGTTTGAGCCGAAAGTTGGCGGCAAGTGGCACTTTATCCAGCGAGCTCCCGACGGCGGCGAACATATCTTCAATGGAGTGTTCCGTGAGATTGATGAGCCAACCAAGCTTGTCTATACCTTTGAGTACGAAGCAGTACCGGGACACGTGCTTGTCGAGACAGTTACCCTGGAAGCGCAGGATGATGGCAAAACTCGTGTAAATACTGTATCCAAATACGACAACGAGCAGGATCTGACCGGGATGGTCGAGATGGATATGGAGTCTGGTGCTGTCGAGAGCACCGAGCGTCTTGCAAAATTAGTGGAATAAATAATATAACCAAGGAGAACGAAATGGCAAACTTTTTACTACTATATAAAGGCGGTAGCATGCCTGAGGACGACGAAGAAAGCAAGAAAGTAATGGAGGCCTGGAATGAGTGGATGAAGACCTGCGGCGACAATCTTGTCGATGCCGGCAACCCATGCTCAAACTCAAAAGCTGTCAGCAAAGACGAGGTTTCTGATGTAAAGGGCGAGTGGGTTACTGGCTACAGCGTAATCAAAGCAAGTAGCATGGATGATGCCCTCAAAGCTGCTA
>JBBSBN010000065.1:0-3083 GCA_038251205.1 Candidatus Saccharimonadia bacterium
CACAAGTGCGATTGGGAGTCAAAATGGACGCGAGTTTATTCATAGCTTTTTCAATCTTCATAGCGTTGAGAAAAGCACGTCATACCTTGATAGACAAACGCGAATAGCGCGTGCCAAAACTGCATGGCAGCACTCGAAATTATTTGGTTTGGGACTTGGCCGAGCAAATAATGACGCCACGGCTGATCTCACACCAGCATTGGCTCAAATACCAGGCCGATATAATTATGACGCCACAGCAATTTTTAATTATTATTGGGAGCTATTAGCGGAAACTGGAGTAATAGGATTAGCCTTGTTTATGAGCTGGATTGCATGGCTCTTAGTGGTCGGAATAAAGCAGGCTAAACGAACTAAAGATTTTATTATTCAACCCTGGATTATTGCTACTTGCCTCGCGCTACTGTGTGTATTGATTCAAGCTTATAGCTTTACCGGATTCTATCTTAGTTATATTTGGATTGAGCTTGGCCTTTTGGCCGCGCTGATTCGGTTAGGCAAGAAAGGAGCTAGTGCATGAAGGTTGCTGTCGTGCATGATTGGCTCAATACGAAAGATGGCGGAGCTGAGAGTGCGCTACGTGATATCCTGGCTTGTCTACCCGAAGCTGATATTTTTTGTCTGATCTATAACAAAAATAAGTTTTCTGAATTAGTGGCTGGCCGTCAGGTAAAAACTAGCTTTTTGCAGCATTTTCCCGGATGGCTAAAGCGTCGTCCGCAGTTCATGCTCCCATTTATTCGTCGTGCAGTGAATAATTTAAATCTTACCGGCTATGACTTGATAGTATCAAGCTCGGGGGCTTGGACTAAGAATGTGCGCGTGCCAAGTGGTGCCCGACACATTTGCTATTGCTATACGCCGGCACGAATGCTGTGGGTGGACTGGCCAGCCTACTTGGACAGCTTTGATTTTGCGGGATTTCGTTTTATTCCGTTTAGTAAGCTGATAATCACTCGCTTAGTTTCTCGATTGCGGTTGTGGGATTACTACGGCAGCCGCTCGGTCGATGAGTTTATCGCTATCAGCCACTATGTGGCTGGCCGAATTAAAAAGTTCTATGGACGTGAAAGTAGTGTTATTTATCCCGGAGTTAACACGAAATTATTCCAGACCGCTCAAACCCTTCCTAAACAAGATTATTTTGTTGTTATTTCAACACTTGCCCGCTATAAGAATCTTGATATAGTGATACAAGCTTTTAAGGAAAATAAGCAGCACTTGATAATTGCTGGGGACGGGGCAGACCGAAATCGGTTAGAGAAGGTAGCTCGTGGCAGTTCTCAGATTGAGTTTAGGGGTTTTGTGTCCAGTGCAGAAAAAGTACGGCTTCTGCAGCAGGCTCAAGCGTTGATATTTTCGAGTCTTGAAGACTTTGGGATTGTGCCAGTTGAAGCATTGGCAGCTGGTAGCCCTGTTCTCGCGTTGCGCGGAGGGGGTGTGGCGGAAACTATCACTGAAGGAAAGACTGGCTTGTTTTTCACTCAACTCACCTCAGCCGACATACGTGAAACGATAGAAAAGCTGGCGGATCATCATTTTGCAGAAAGGACACTAAAAGTTGCAGCTGAACAGTTCTCTGTAGATCACTTTCGCGCACAATTTACACAGTTTTTGAAAGAGAAGGGAGGTCTTCGGTGATAACCGCGGAGCTCTTTGGTACCAAAATAGATTTTGAAGATGTAGCTACAGTGCATAGTCAACTTGAAACGTATTTAAGCCAAGAGCAACTGCATCATATTGTAACCCCTAATACAGAAATGGTGATGCGGGCGCGACACGACTCTGATTTTAGAAATATCCTCAATCAGGCAGACTTGCGACTTCCTGACGGGATAGGGTTGGTTTGGGCCGCTCGCTGGTTGTTTGGAAGTAAAAAGCTTGAGCGGGTAACGGGTGTTGATATAGCAAATTGGCTGCTTGATTGGGCAGCACGGCATAAACGGCCGGTTGTACTCATAGGGAATAAGTCGGGTCTCGATCCGAATGCTGCGCAAGAGGCAGCACTTAAACTAACTGAGCGCTACCCTGAGCTTACTATCACTGGCCATAGCTTGAGTGCTCAAGATCCGCCACCACCGGAGCTTCTTGTGCCACAGCCTGCCATTGTATTGGTAGGCTTTGGCGCTCCTGCCCAGGATCTCTGGATTCATCAATACGCTCAAAAGCTCGATGGAGTAAAGATTATTATGGGATCAGGTGCAACAATTGACTTCGCGGCGGGCGTACAGAAGCGAGCCCCTCGGTGGATGCAAAAGCTCGGACTAGAGTGGCTTTGGCGCCTCATTCGTCAACCGAGTCGCATCGGTAGACAGCTTGCAATACCACACTTCATGTGGCTGGTGTTACTCATCAAGCTTGGACTTATCAAGAATCACCCTTTACGCTAAAGCTTTGACTAGGTTATAATAAGCATAACCAAAACAAAGCACCGAGGGTAAAATAATGGTACAGTGTCCAGATTGTGAAGCCAAAGATCGCATTACGATTGCGGGTCAGGTTTTTTGTGCTAGCTGTGGTACTCAGTGGGTGGGTAGCGACGCGACGAGTACTCCAAGCTCATCGCCAACTCCAATTGCTACAACTGATCCAGAACCTGCGCCAACGCCAATCGTTGTGCCTACGGCACTCAATGAAACTAATCCCCCTGCACCTATTCAGCCTGTAGTGCCGAATTCACCGTTGCATCCAGCTCCCGCTAGTACTCCGCCAGCACCAATACCGATAGCTCCGCCACCCTCAGCTCATCTTGAAATAAAGAAACCATTAAATCATGCAGAGATAGCTACTCAGGTAAGTCAGTCAGGCTCAATTTCTAAATTTGGTCAAGCCAAAACTGAGACACCTGCTAAGCTTGAGCTTGATCAATCTCCACCTCCCGTAGTAACGACTCCAATATCACAAGCGGATAATGATATCGAGATCGGTACTCTTGATAAGTCCCAAGTATCTGTGCTGAGTGATGATCAATTTAAGAACCTAGCTCAGCTGGACAATCAACCCGAACCAATACCACCAGCTATAGCCGCCGCCGCAGCGCCTGTAGCGGTGTCGCCACCCCCAAGTCTCGCACCCACACCAAC
>JBBSBN010000066.1:0-2969 GCA_038251205.1 Candidatus Saccharimonadia bacterium
AGGATCAGCTGCTAAATCGGATTGGAATGCTGGACCATACTTTGTCTTCAAGCTCTATAAGTCCACCCAAGGCAGTATTACTGATCCTAGCGGAGTGGGGCTAGGCTTGGTATATAATTCCAAGAAGTTTATGCAGGACAATGGGCCATCGATGGCACCTAATGCCGACCCCCTTTGTAAAAATCCGCCAAGTGACTATTACGAACCAGCAATTGTTACTGCTATCAGAGATTATTCGGCAAAAACCCAATAAGATCCTCGCATCAACTCATTTACCTCGATGCCATTGAGTTGTTTGGTGCGCATCTTTCACCTATAATGGATTAGTATGATATCTTGATGAGGTGGGGTGCAATCCGATTACTGTCCTCACCATAACGGTGTAACACAAGCTACTTTATGGACAAATCTAAACAATATAATGCTGATCAAATTCAAGTTCTCGAGGGTCTCGAGCCAGTTCGTAAACGGCCAGGGATGTATATCGGCGGGACTGGCCGCGAGGGCTTGCACCATTTAATTTGGGAAGTAGTTGATAACTGTATCGACGAAGCTATGGCTGGTTATGCTCGAAATATTCGGGTTGATCTTCGCGAAGATGGCTGGGTTAGTGTATTTGATGATGGACGTGGCATCCCTGTTGACAAGGAAAAAACTACTGGCAAAAGTGCCCTCGAAGTTGTGCTTACCGTCTTGCACGCTGGTGGTAAATTTGGCGGCGGTGGATACAAGGTGTCGGGTGGTTTGCACGGTGTCGGAGTTAGTGTGGTGAATGCCTTAAGTACGGAGCTTGTTGCAGAAGTATCGCGTGATGGCAATCTCTACCGCCAAGAATATAAAGCTGGGGTGGCGCAAAGTGTGCCGAAGATCGTTGATAAATCAGAAAGCACCGGCACTACGATTAGCTTTAAGCCAGACGCATCCATTTTCGAGACAGTTGATTTTGATTACCAAACAATCCTAGATCACTTGCGCCAACAAGCTTACCTCACCAAGGGTGTTCGAATCACCGTAGAAGATGAAGCATCCAAGCGTGACTATACATTCTTATTTGAGGGTGGAATCAAAAGCTATGTCGAGCACCTCAATCGCGGTCGTGAAGGTATAAATATCCCCCCGTTTTATGTTGAGAAAAGCGTTGGTGATGTCTTAGTGGAGGCTTCTATTCAATACTGTGACTCATTCAATGAAAATGTCCGAACATTCGCCAATAATATTTACACAACTGAGGGCGGGTCACATTTGACTGGATTTCGCACAGCTCTTACTCGAGTGATCAATGAGTACGCTCGCAAAAATAGCTTACTCAAAGACAATGATGACAACTTTAGCGGCGAAGATGTTCGCGAGGGTCTTACCGCTGTAATCTCTGTCAAATTACCTGAACCACAATTTGAAGGCCAGACAAAGGCCAAGCTAGGTAATCCAGAAATTCGTAATGTTGTAGATGGGGTAATTGCTGAGTGGTTAGCGTATTATCTCGATGAAAACCCGACAGAAGCTAAGAAAATTGTAGCCAAAACCTCCCTGAGTGCTCGAGCCCGACTAGCTGCTCGTGCGGCTCGCGATACGGTGATCCGCAAAGGTGCGCTTGAAGGTATGACGCTACCGGGCAAACTAGCGGATTGCTCAAGTAAAGACGCTTCTCGTTCAGAAATTTACATAGTAGAGGGTGACTCAGCTGGTGGATCAGCGAAACAGGGTCGCGATCGCGAGTTTCAAGCCATATTGCCATTAAAAGGTAAAATTCTAAACGTTGAACGCGCTCGACTGGATCGTATGCTCTCAAGCAATGAGATCAAAAGCCTTATTATTGCACTTGGTACCGGTATTGCTGAGAACTTCGAGCTGGCAAAGTTACGATATGATCGAATCATTATTATGACTGATGCAGATGTAGACGGGGCGCATATCCGAACACTCTTATTGACCTTTTTCTTTCGTCACATGCCATCAGTTATAGAAGGGGGAAATCTGTATATTGCACAACCGCCGCTGTACAAAATTCAATCAGGCCGCGACAAGCAGTATGCTTTTGATGATACAGAGAAAGATACTATTTTAGCTGAATTGCTCAAAAAGTCTGAAGATAAAAAAGCTGCGAAGGCTAAGGCGGGTAAAAAAGCTGTTGAAACTTTGCAAGCCGATGTAGAAACAGCCGAAGATTTAGCAGAGCTCGCAATTGCGACAAAAGTAGCTGAAGGTGAGACAGTTGACTCAGTTGCTGAGGAAGGCGAAGTTAAAGTTGCCGGAGTTTCCGTCCAGCGCTATAAGGGACTTGGTGAAATGAACCCAGACCAATTATGGGAGACTACCATGGATCCTGACAATAGAGTCTTGTTGCAGGTTCGGGTTGATGATGCCGAAAAAGCTGACGCCATGCTTGGGGTAATCAGCAAGAAAGCAAAAAGCGCTAGACCCAACGACCTAAGCAATGTTTTGATTCTTCTCAAGTGTTCCCCTCTTAAAACCCTATTGCTTAAAATTATACACTATTTGTTTTTGAGTCTTTCTTGTTCGAAGACTCTTTTTCGGAGTTCGCTGGTAGCTGTTGCGATTGCTTTCGAATCAATCGCTCAGACAACCTGATTTTTAGGCCCGATTTACTTTAGCTTACTTTCTTGAGCTTCAGGTTGCGCAAGAACTGGGCGTTGGCAGCTACAACGATTGTAGATAACGACATAAGCACCGCGCCAATAGCCGGAGATAGTACAAAACCAAGTCCGTAAGTGACTCCAGCTGCCAGTGGAATGGCAAGCGCGTTGTAGCCAGTTGCCCATGCTAGGTTTTGAACCATTTTTCTATAAGTTGCTTTAGAGAGTATGACGATGCTATCCACGCCACGAGGATCGCTACTAGCCAGCACAATACCCGCGGATTCAATGGCAACATCTGTCCCTGCACCAATCGCAACACCCACATTCGCCTGTGTGAGTGCAGGCGCATCATTTACACCATCGCCAACCATG
>JBBSBN010000067.1:0-2740 GCA_038251205.1 Candidatus Saccharimonadia bacterium
ACAAAGACAATAGTTTGTTTGTGCAGAAACAGTCGCAAAAGCCACTTTATCATGATCGTTATGGACTGGGGCACGGGTCCTTCAATTGCCCTACAAGCCAGTTGGCCAAAGACTTCCCCGGAGGAAATGTTTCGATGAAGACAGCAGCTATTGAGAAAGCTGGTGGTTTCGATCCGAGTTACCAGGGAAGCGCAGTGCGTGAAGAAAGTGATGCAGCATATCGAATAGTGGCCGATGGTAGCAAGATTTACTATGAGGCCAAGGCAGCTCTTGTGCATTTGGCTGCGCCAAGCGGCGGTAGCAGAGTCTCAGTTCATTATTTTGATAGCCTAAGCTTTTATAGTAATGACTTGTTGTTCACGTTCAAGACAGTATCGCTTAGAAATCTGCCAATCGCATTAGCCAAACGATATCGCGATGCGCTTCGAGGTACCTCACTTGGCAAAAAACTACGCCGTAGCTGGCTGTTTGTGGCCGGTGGTGCTCGAGCAATTTATTTACGAATTTCGCCAAAAAATATTCAGCAGCAGCTACTATCATGAGCAAGATTGATGTTACCCGTACTATTGCCATCGATGCCCGCCCTCTCGCTGGAGTTCATAATGGCTACACGACTTATCTTGGATTTATCATTGCTGCGTTGAAAAAGGCCAACTTTGCTATCACGCTGTTGTCCAATCAAAAGCTGAGGGCGGCCTACAAAATGATAGAGGGTTGCGAAGTGGAAATTGTTGGCCCATCGAGCCAGTGGCGATGGGAGCGGCAGTTTGTCGGCCGATACTTACAAGATCACCATTACGATCTCTATTTTGCTGGAGCCAACCGCGGTATGCCCCCTCAGAGAATAAAACAAACACGAAAAATTCTAGGATTACTCGATACGATTCCCTATAAGCTTGCTCGACATTATATTTTTAAATACCCCTACCACTTTGCCCGGCATGAGCTTGCAGCCCAGCTGAGCTCGGTCAAAAATGCTGATGAGGTTATTACAATTTCTCAAAACAGCGCCAAAGATATCAGGGGATACGTGAAGCATAAGCCAGTGACTGCATTGCTGCTCCCACTTCATCCAGCGAAACCCCGCCAGTCCGCTGTACCTCATAAGCAATTTGTGTATCTTGGTGGTGTTGACCCGCGCAAAAAAATTGCCAATTTATTGAAGGCTTTTGCGATGTTTAATCGAGAACATCCCGACTATTCACTTATTTTAATCGGCCGAGGATACGAAGCATTTGACGGCTTAGTTAAAAAGCTAAACCTTCAGAAATCAATCAGATTAACTGGCTATATAGATGATGATACGAAATTTGAGATTCTACAAAACAGCACAGCCTTAGTATACCCTTCACTGTATGAAGGGTATGGTCTAGCAATTGCCGAAGGTTTGTTGGCAGATACAGTAGTGATTGCCGGCCGAGGTGGTGCGCAATTGGAAGTCGGGGGGAAGGCAGTTCTCTACATAGATCCGAACAGCCCGCAGAGTATTAGCCAAGCGATGCAAAAGGTACTCGATCCTGACGTGCGAGCAGAGCTTAAAGCTCAAAGAAACCAACAGAGCAAAAAAATAACTGACCCAATCCTTGAAGAGAAGATTGGCCAGTATTTCCAGCAGCAAGTGATGCGAGCCAGACAGCTATGAAGCCCCAGATCATATATATTCGACCGGACAAAGGCGGCATTGCTGACTATGGCAAACAAATCGAAGCAATTTATACTCAACAAAAAATTACTTTTGAACTTGTCTTAGTTTCTCGTGATACCGACCCTAATAAATTAGAGGAAGAACTAATACATAAGAATGCCAAGCTGTATCATTTTGAGATTGGTGCTGCCGACGACACAATATTCCAGCTCAGTCGCCACATCCGCCGCCGGACTGAGGCAAAAGTAATTGCTACACTCCATGACCCGGGCGTACTCGTCTGGCACCCAATACGAATCGGCTTAGCGCAGAGCCCTATTCATCTACTACAATTATTTGGCAAAGTCGTACGCAAATTAATTGATTTGACCATGGGGCGGTTAGTGCTTAATCAGTATCAAGCCGATGCCCACATCAAAAAAATATACCTCCAAAAGTCATTGGCCGACCAGCCCAATAGCTATTATCTCCCCCAGCCAACCTACCATCCCACCCAGCCTAAGAGCCGCCCTATAAGCTCGCGTCCACTTGCAATTGGCTTTGCTGGATTCTGGGGTGTAAACAAGGGATTGGAAACCTTAATCGAGGCGTGGGGCATGCTTGATACAAAGACCCATACCGAGCTTCAGCTCATAGTAGCCGGCGGAACGGCCGTCAAGAGAGAAGCCTATGATAGGTTGATGCGAGCCCAGCTCAATATGCTAGTCCCAAAGCCAGATTTACCGGGATTTGTAGCAGAAGATCAGCTTGACCCCTACCTACTTAGTCTTAGTGTCTTAGTCTTGCCATATTGGCCAGAGCTCCCAAGTGGCACAAGTGCTATGGGTATGAGGGCGGCCGAGCTTGGTGTGCCGATAATTGCGAGCGATGTGCCGGCATTGCGAAACTTACTTGGAGCCGATGGTGCAACCTATGTAACCCCGAAAGATAGCGACGCTCTATGCCGAGCTCTTGAGAGACTGGATGGTAGGTGGGCAGAGTTTCAGCAGCAAGCTATTCAAACTCAAGCTAGGATCTTTTCTGAGCATAGCTGGAATGTAGTCGGTGAAATACTAGCAAGTATCATATCAAGAAATACTGGTGTCGAAACTGACT
>JBBSBN010000068.1:0-2508 GCA_038251205.1 Candidatus Saccharimonadia bacterium
CGCAAATTGTAGGCTGAAATAAATGGACCAAAGTAGGTTGCCTTATCATCGGCTGGACGACGAACATAGCTTACAACCGGGAAGTCGTCATTTGCAGTAATTTTAAGATAAATAAAATTCTTGTCGTCGCGCTCACGAATATTGTAGCGGGGCTTGTAGCGCTTGATGAGCTCAGCTTCGAGAAACAATGCTTCAACCTCGGATGCTGTCTCGGTCCAATCGAGCGAGCGAATATTCTCAACAAGCAAGGTAGTTTTAGGATCATGCTTTTGTTTTTGAAAATAGCTACTAACCCGTCGCTTGAGATTGCTGGCCTTACCAATATAAATTATTTCATCGCTGTCATCTTTGTAAAAATACACGCCAGCGGTATTGGGCAGCTGTTTTAGCTTGGTAATCAGAGCCTTATTCATGCTTATAGTATACCGTATTAGCCATGCTAACGCTTGCTATTTTGTATTTTTTTATGTATAATATGCAAACCAATCGTACCTTCAAGCCCCGAGAGGGGGTGAAAATATGACAGCATCCTTTCTGACGCGTGGATCACGGGATGAGAGGTCCCCGAAACTCAAGCAAGAGCTCGGAGACATAGCTGGGACGGACGGAGTATCAGCCTTGGCTGGAGTAATCGTGCGAACCCAGTACTGCCAGAAATTGGCAGCCTGGGCGACTCGATCTGCAGTTGGATTTGAGGGCGATGGAGCTGATGAGACTGAACGAGACTTCACCGTTGCAACCGACGAGGTAAGTGAGAAGTTTCCGAGTCTCGACTGGATCAAGCTCAATGCCATCGTCACCGACTACAGAAAAGAGGACCTGCTCGATGAGCTCATCGACACCCTAGCGAGATTTAGTGCTGAAACGTAGCAAGTCGCAAGCCGCCAACAACCGGCACTAAAAACCGCTAGGGGGCGAGGTGGGAGACCAAAAACTGAATAACACGGCACGGTTGGGACAAGGAGTTAAGTACGCGGGTCATCCGTATACCTAGCTCCTTTCCCTTTGATGTTATTTTTTCTTAAGTAGTTTACTAAGATAGTGGCCAGTATGGGATTTGGCAACTTTTGCGATTGCTTCTGGAGTACCTTCAGCAATTATTTTACCTCCACCGTTTCCGCCCTCTGGCCCAAGATCAATAATCCAATCAGCAGACTTAATCACATCCAGATTGTGTTCAATGATAAGAATCGAATTTCCCATGGTCACCAGCGCGTTAAGTACTTCGAGTAATTTTCGAACATCCTCAAAATGCAGTCCAGTCGTCGGCTCATCCAAAATATACATGGTGCGGCCGGTGGCACGACGCGCCAGCTCGGTTGCAAGCTTAATCCGCTGAGCCTCTCCTCCGCTCAATGTAGTAGCCGGTTGACCAAGCTTGATATAGCCAAGCCCCACTGAGTTGAGGGTATTGAGTTTGCGAAATACTGTCGGAATATTCTCAAAGAATTGAGTGGCTTCTTCCACAGTCATATCCAACACATCTGCAATGTTTTTGCCTTTGTAAAGAATCTCCAATGCTTCGCGATTGTAGCGTTTGCCATGACAGGTCTCACATGTAACATAAACATCAGGTAAAAAGTGCATCTCGATTTTGATAATGCCGTCACCACGACAGGTCTCGCAGCGACCACCTTTGACATTAAAGCTAAAGCGACCAGCCAAGTAGCCTCGAATCTTGGCTTCGGGCACACTGGCAAAGAGATCTCGAATATCCGTAAAAGCCCCAGTATAGGTAGCGGGGTTGGAGCGTGGTGTTCGGCCGATGGGACTTTGATCAATATCAATCACTTTATCGAGAAATTCAGTACCTTCAATACGTTGATGCTTACCGGCCGGCTCCTGAGCACGATGGTACTCTTGGCTCAGTTGCTTGGCCAAAATATCATTGATGAGGCTGGACTTACCAGAGCCTGACACCCCTGTGACGACAGTCATAATGCCAAGCGGAATATCGACTGATACATCTTGCAAATTATGCTCAGTGGCACCTACGATGCGCAGGGCCTTGCCATTTGGCTTGCGGCGATCCTTCGGCACATCAATTTTTCGTGTACCTGCCAAATACTGCCCAGTAATAGATTTTTTGACCTTTGCAACTTGAGTCGGAGTGCCCACAGCCACCACTTCACCGCCGTGCTCGCCAGCCGCGGGACCAATGTCGATCACCCAATCAGCCATGGCAATCGTCTCCTCGTCATGCTCAACTACAATAACGGTGTTACCCAAATCTCTGAGATGCTTTAGTGTTGCTATCAATCGATCATTATCGCGTTGATGCAGGCCAATTGAAGGCTCGTCGAGAATATAAAGTACGCCCATCAGCGAACTGCCAATCTGTGTAGCAAGGCGAATGCGTTGGGCTTCCCCGCCCGCCAAAGTATTGGCGGCTCGATCGAGCGTAAGATAGTTCAAGCCAACATCAAAGAGAAACTTCAATCGGGCTTGAACTTCTTTGAAAATCTGCTGAGCAATCTTAGCTTCAGTTGCTCCAAGCTTGAGCTGATC
>JBBSBN010000069.1:0-2492 GCA_038251205.1 Candidatus Saccharimonadia bacterium
CCTTCGCTGTAGCGGCGGCCAGGGAGGAGCCGGCCTGTAAATTCATCAACAATTACAATTTCTCCATCCGGATTGACGACATAATCGCGATCACGAGTAAACAAAGCTTCGGCCTTGAGACTCTGCTCGATATGATGCACATCTTCAATCCGGCCAGCTTCGTAGATATTCTCAACCCCAAGTGCTTTTTCAAGCTTGGTAATACCTACCTCGGTCAGACTGACGGCTTTTTGCTTCTCATCAACCGTATAATCTTCTTCAACTTTCAAACCTTTGGCAAGAGTTGCAAAGTTATAATAGCGATCGGTAGATTTTGCTGCTGGTTGGCTAATAATCAGAGGCGTGCGAGCTTCATCAATTAAGATTGAGTCTACCTCATCTACAATAGCAAAATTATAAGGTCGTTGACGCATTTCTGCTAAATCTTGCACCATGTTATCACGTAAGTAGTCAAACCCAAATTCGTTGTTTGTACCATACGTAATATCAGCAGCATACGCTTCTTGGCGCGAAATTGGTCGCAGATGCCGCAAACGCTCATCGGTATGAGCTTCATCATTGAAGTCTGGATCATACATAAAAGAAGCTTCATGCATTATTACAGCTGTAGATAACCCAAGCGCATGATAGAGCTGCCCCATCCAGCCAGCATCTCGTCGGACCAGATAATCGTTGACGGTCACGACATGCACACCGCGCCCAGTTAAAGCATTCAGATAAACCGAAAGTGTTGCAACCAGTGTTTTACCCTCTCCGGTCTTCATTTCTGCAATCTGACCGCGATGCAATACTATTCCCCCGATAAGTTGTTCATCGAAGTGTCTCATCTTAAGAGTTCTTTGGCTGGCTTCGCGAACTAAGGCAAAAGCTGGCACTAACAAATCATCAAGAGCAGGATCTTCCTTCTTGATCTTAGCTTTTTTGGCAGAATCACCTTCCTGAGCATCAGCCTTTGGCTGCTTGTTCTGCTCGGTATAGCGCGCTTGCAATCTCTGGGTTTCGGCTAATATTTGATTGTCTGAGAGTTTCTTCAGATCAGTCTCACGGTCGTTAATTTGCTGAAGCAGCGGTTTAATCCGCTTAACCTCGCGCGCATTCACATCCCCAAATAATTTAGTTAGCATTGCCATAGTTTAGTCTCAATTCTAATTCGAGCTTATGTGTTATCCGATTCACCTCGACCATCTGCAGAATTACCGCGGCTAAACATCTCTTTGATGCGGCGGCGCTTTGGTCGTGATTTATTTTTGTATCGATGGATTTGCTGCTTGAGCTTCTCAGCTACAATGTCCACAGCAGCATGTGGATTCATCGTAGAAACTTCAGCTACTAGATCCGGGCCTGATACCTCAAGTACAGCTCTCACTCGATAACGATTATCTTCCTTGCCAGAAGGATCACGAAAGATTTCTACATTCATGCCTATGGCTCGGTGAGCTCTTGGCAAATATTTATCAAGACGAGCCAACTTACGATTAACATAACGATGCAGTTCGTCACTAATTTCGTAATGTCGGCCAGTCAACTGAAGATCAATCATAGCACCTCTCCCCCATAATATTTTTGTAGTTGCTTTGGAATCTTAATACTCCCATCGGATTGTTGATGGTTTTCTAGGAGTGCAATGAGGGTACGACTTGAGGTCACCGCAGTACCGTTAAGGGTGTGGCAAAAGGCTAGTTTTCCCTCATATGTACGGTAGCGGATATTGAGTCGGCGAGCTTGATAATCAGTACAATTGCTACAGCTAGTCAATTCACGATAATCACTATCGACTGGGCTAGCATATTCAATGTCATATTTCTTATAGGCTGGTGCGCTTAGATCACCTGCTGCGATTCGCACTATCCTGTATGGTAACTCAAGTGCCTGGCATATTTTTTCCTCAAACGCTAAGATTTTCTCTAGCCACTGATCGCTCAGTTCGGGTGTGGTGTAAACAAAAAATTCAAGCTTTTCAAATTGGTGTACTCGGTAGAGTCCTTTAGAAAATTTACCGTATGCTCCAGCCTCAAGCCGATAGCAGGGGCTCAGACCGACATAAAGTTTTGGTTGTGCTAGATCAATCACATCATCCATGTGGAGACCCCCTAAGGGCATCTCTGATGTTGCAATGAGATTTAAGTCGCCATCAGCTGTTTTGTAGATTTGCTCTTCTTCGCCACGTGGCAGAAATCCGGTGCCGTTTGCAACTCGATTATTTACCATATGAGGAACGAGCATCGGCACAAAACCCTCATGTGCGGCTAGCTCGAACACTAAAGCCACCACCGCCTGCCAGAGATGAACTGCACTGCCCTGCAAAAAATAAAATTTGGCGCCTGCCACTTTGGCGCCTGCCTCAAAATTTACAAAGTGGTGAATATCATTAAGCTCGAGATGATCCTTGGCTTTAAAATCAAGTGTGCTTTGATTTCCCCAGCGACGAATCTCTGCATTAGCTTCTTCACCACCCTCTGGCGTGCCCTCTGCTAGCATATTTGGTACTTGCA
>JBBSBN010000070.1:0-2450 GCA_038251205.1 Candidatus Saccharimonadia bacterium
GGTACTGGTTGCGCTGGCACTATCAAACATATAGCTCTGTGATTGAAGGTGGTTCTCAATCTCATTTCTAATGGAGCTCGGATTAATTTTGTGCTCTCGTAAGATCGTAAGAGCGCGGGCATTTTTCTGACTTAATATTGCGAATAATAAATGCTCTGTACCAGCATATGGTTGGCCAAACTCTTGAGCGACGCGCAAGCTTAATGTAATAGCTTTTTTAGCTGTTTCAGATAGACCCTGGAGACTACCATGAAAAATTGGATCTGGGGTAAGGTTTAATTCCAGGTTTTCCAAGCTAATACCGGATTCACGCATAATCTTAGCGCCGATAGACCCAGTTTGTTTTAACACGCCGAGCAGTAAGTGCTCAGTCCCAATATAGCTAGCATTGCTAGCCACCGCCAACTCGCTCGCGTTCTCGAGACTTTGCTTGGCGTTTTGGGTAAAGCGATCAAATTGTGAAGCAAATTCTGGTTTCATAACTAGTTTCCCCTTACCAATTATTTTAGCACACACATATGCCGAGTGCCAATTTTTATGCTTCGGATTTTTCTACTTCTGGCTCAGATGTTGATTCGGTGTTTTCTAGATTTTCAACAGGTTCAGTGGTGGTGACGCTTTCAGTCTCTTCCTCAGTTCCCTCGGGCTCAGTAGCTGCTTCTTCAGCAGCAGCAATGATAGAGGCTTCTAGATCAACCTTGGCATTTTTCTTTGGTTTTGCTGTCTCAACCACATCCGATGTTTCTTCAACTTTACTCTCATCAGCTCCATCAATATCTACGTTCCAGCCAGTTAACTTGGCAGCTAATCGAACATTCTGACCTTGCTTGCCGATAGCAAGGCTGAGCTGGTCTTCCGGTACCTTGACGACAGCCTGCTTATCTTCTTCATTGAGCTTTACGCTGATAACTTCAGTCGGCGAAAGCGCGCTGGCAATAAAAGTCTTTGGATCTTCGCTAAAAGGAATGATATCAATCTTTTCATCTGCAAGATCAGCCATGACGGCTTGGACACGAGTACCACGACCACCCACAAAGGTGCCAACCGCATCAACACCATCAGTATTACTTTTGACGGCAATTTTTGAGCGATTACCGGCTTCGCGTGCGATAGCTGCAATCTCTACTGATCCAGCATTAATTTCGGGTACTTCCATCTCGAACAATTTCTTAAGCATGTTGGGATGCGATCGGCTTACAATAATCTGCGGACCACGTACGGTCTGCTCAACACGTACCACATATACTTTGATGCGCTGACCCGTATAGTATCGTTCATTGTGCATTTGGTCAGCTGGGAACATTACTCCTGTGCCACGCCCTAGATCGACATAAACATTGCCGTTCTCAACACGCTGAACTGAGCCGTTCATAATAGTATCTTCTTTGTCGGTAAATTCATTGAAGACTACTTCGCGCTCTGCTTCACGAATACGTTGGAGCAAAACTTGTTTGGCTGTTTGTGCTGCAACTCGGCCAAAGTCACGATTATCATCTTCAAACTCAACTTCGTCTTCAAGTTTAGCGGTTTTCTTGATTTGCTTCGCGTCTTCTACGGTAATTTCAAGGTTTGGGTTCTCGACCGTTTCAGAAACTGTTTTGGTCACAAAAACACGCGGCGCACCAGTTGTACGGTCAACTTCAACTCGCACGATCTGGTCGCGTTCGCCATAGTCCTTCTTGTATGCAGCAGCTAGAGCTGCCTCTATAGTCTCAAAAATAATATCCTGGCTAATGCCTTTTTCTTCAGCGATTTGCTCGATAGCTGAGATGAATTGATTGTTCATTGAACTGTGATTATCCTAAATTAGGTTTAAAAAAGGCCGGCACTGGCCGACTTCTGATAGTTGTATTATAGCGAATACAACCCATCAGGTCAAGAGATAGTGGCGATATTGGGGTTGCACAAGCGAGCCCTCAACCACAATAATAAGGAGCTGTGGCTGAAAGTTAGCATACGCCCGATTGGCTTTTAACCAGCTTACAACTGCCCGTCTTAATCGTTGCTGTTTGTCAGCGGTAATGGCCGCCTGCCCTCCCCCAAAATCAGCATTTTTGCGATATTTAACTTCGATAAAAAATATTGAGCTACCCCGTTGCACGACAAGATCAATCTCACTATAACGCATACGTCAATTCTGCTCAAGAATTGTAAAACCTTTGGTTTGAAGCTGTACCACAACTAATGCCTCTGCTTGCTTGCCAATACTTGTCGTTCTGGGCTTCGTTTGATTCATATGGCTGTTTTGAATTTAAAGCTACGGCGATGTATGACACTAGGGCCAAGACTCTGAAGTGCCGATCGATGATAAGCCGTACCATAGCCGACGTGACGCTCGAAGCCATAGCCTGGGATGTCCGCTGCAGCTTTTATCATATAGTTGTCTCTCGCAACCTTTGCCAAAATAGAAGCAGCTGCCACACAGCGACAATCTTGATCAGCACGAACAA
>JBBSBN010000071.1:0-2289 GCA_038251205.1 Candidatus Saccharimonadia bacterium
CATCTTGCGGCAATGCTTACCCGGTAATTAAGAATGAAATTCAGGCAAAGTATAGCGACAAGCTGCGCTTTGTATTTAAGAATTTCCCACTCACAAACTTACACAAGAATGCTATGGCTGCAGCCGAAGCTGCCGAGTCAGCTGGTAGTATGGGTAAATATTGGGAAATGCACGATATGCTCTATGAAAAACAGGATGACTGGGCGACTTCGGGGGATCCAGTAGATAAATTTGGCGAATATGCCGATCAGATTGGAATCAATGGGGCTAAACTCAAGTCTGAAGTTCGTGATGAGAAGTACGTTGATATAATAAAAGTTGATACCAGTCTTGGTAACAAGCTTAAAGTTCAGGGGACACCGACCTTTTACGTAAATGGCCACTACATTGATACCTCATCCAGCGGTCTTGTTGCCATAACGAACGCTATTGATGCCGAACTCCAAAAGTAGTTTTATCGCCAGGCTCAAAGCTAAGATTAAGTGGCCTGAGGCCATTATGATTAGCCTGGCCACAATTGGACTCTTTGATGCTACCTTGCTCACGATTGAGCACTATGCCAGCCTTAACCTTCCTTGCAGCGTTACGCATGGCTGCGAGATTATTTTGGCTAGTAAGTACGCAGTAGTGGCTGGATTGCCAGTCGCTGCTTTCGGGATCGGCTATTATTTATTAGTGCTCATTATGAGTTTCTATGCATATCAAAACGAAGTGGATCGTAAATGGCTATTTGCACTTAGCTCTCTAGGCTTTGTTTCTACGATTTATCTTCTCTACGTACAAGCCTTCCTGCTTCATGCTTGGTGCCAGTATTGTTTACTCTCTGCACTAACCTCGACCCTGCTCTTTGCGCTCAGTGGTATACTTTATATGAACCAACGAAAGAAGAAGGGAAGGGTAGATGGCAACAAAACTTGACTATGTGATTGAATTTTATGGTGAGACCTGTCCGCACTGCTTAAGTCTCAAGCCAGTCATAGCGCAGGTAGAGGAAGAACTCGACGTTGAAATAACCAAGCTTGAAGTTTGGAATGCTATTGAAAATAAAGAAATAATGAAAAAGTACGCTGAGATTATTAGTCAAGCTTGCGGCGGGTTTGCTGCTGTGCCTGCTCTAGTTAATACCAAGACTAACCAAGCGCTCTGTGGAGTTCACGAAAAGGAAGATATTCGTAATTTAATTGAAGGTGGCGATTGTGTCGATAATAAATGCATGCCACACAGCAAAATAGAAAATAACCCTAATCAAGAAAAGAAAGAAGGCGTAACTACATGAGTTCTGAACAGCAACCCAATGATCCAACAAATTACGAACCTGCCCTAGAGGGAAAAGAGGCGGTGAGCGCGCTAACTGGTGATGCTCTACCAGCAGCTGATACAGCCGACTCACAGGTTCCATTACCTGAAGGTGATTCAAATATTGAGTATGAGCCCAAAGATCCAGGGAATCTCCAGGCCGGCAGGCGTATTGAACATACGGAAGATGGAGAAGCCACAAGCGAGCAAGCGGCCTAGCGATTTTTCATAATTTTCCTGATTGAGCTGCTTGTCTAAATCTAGTACACTAGACATAAGCATTAATAAATCTAGGAGGGTGCTAACGCTATGGTACGAGTTGCCATCAACGGCTTTGGGCGGATCGGCCGCAATGCATTTAAGATCGCTTTTGCTCACCCAGAGCTTAAGATAGTTGCAATTAATGATCTGACAAATACAAAGACGCTTAGCTATTTGCTCGCGCACGATACAAACTACGGCCATTACGATCAATCGGTCGGTTATGATGAGAAAAATATTATTGTAGCTGGTGAGCCAATCCCTGTGCTGGCAGAGAAAGATCCCGCCCATCTACCTTGGCGCGAGATGCAAGTTGATATCGTGATCGAATGCACGGGCCGCTTCACTCATCATGAAGATCTTCAGTTGCACGTGAAGGCAGGTGCTCGCAAGGTCGTACTCTCAGCCCCTGAGAAGGATGACAAAACTCATGATACCTTTGTGATAGGTGCGAATGAAACCGAACTTAAGCCCGAGCATACTATACTCTCAAATGCTTCTTGTACCACCAACTGTATCGCACCGGTGATGGCAGTTTTGGCTCGAGAGCCGGGAATCGTTAAGTCGCTGATGACTACCGTCCACTCTTACACAGCAAGCCAAGTACTTCAGGATGGCCCGGCCAAAGACCTGCGTGAGTCTCGAGCAGCAGCTGAGAATAGCGTTCCCACAACGACAGGAGCTGCAATCGCGGCAACACTCACCGTACCAACACTCAAAGGTCTTTTTGAC